>NZ_JAQFUL010000133.1:0-8166 GCF_027716265.1 Bacillus cereus group sp. Bc031 | reverse complement strand
AGTATTAATTTACGGGTCTCTTATTAAGGGAATTTAAAGCTGAAATAACAGCTTAAATATAATATACGAGGAGAAATCATCATGAAAAAATTAGTAGGAATCGGGTTAGCAGCAGCAATTTCACTTGGAGCATTATCAGGTTGTTCTTTATTAGGAGAGAAAGCGAACGGTTTTGTACTTTATGGATCAGAAGAACAAGTTCAGCAAATTACAGATAAAAACAAAAAAGAAGTGAAAGAAAAAGACTTCTATAAAATGAAAATGACAACATTAGAAGGTAAAAAAGTTCTTGTCATGGATAAGAAAACTGGTGAAGAACTGGTGAAGAAAGAATTACTTAACAAAGTGGATGCAAAAGACAACACGAAGCCACTTGATAAATTACCAGCTGTAACAGCAGAACAAGGTGTATTATTCGCAAAAGAGAAAGTAGAAAATGCTACACTTGATGGAGCAAAATTAAAATATGAAGGCAACACAATTATCGGAAGTGGCCGTGCATATGCCGACATGTTCGCAATTGTTGATGATGCAACTTACGGAAATGTAAAAGGTGAAGAAAAATCTGTAGGTGTATTAAAATTCCATAAAGACCCAAGTAAAGAATTCCCTGGAAATAATGGTGTAGAATCATCACAACTTGTAAAAATTAAAAAGTAAAAAAAGCTTTGCGACATTCGCAAAGCTTTTTTCTATTTATGAGCAATTTGCTCCATATCCGGACTACAAGTATTCGACTGACATGACTTATTTAAAGAACATGCCGCGCATTTTCCTTTTTTACTTCTCTTTACAAAATTAACTAACGTGTATGCTGCATAACCAAAAATGATAGCTCCAATTATAATATTGACCATCATCACAATACATCTCCTTCTAGAATCCGAGTAGGGATCCAACTTGGTATATAATGAGCGTTAATACATAAGCAACTACGAGTGGATACACGACTGAGAAAATCGTCCATTTCGCTGATCCTGTTTCACGTTTAATAACAGCTACCGTCGCTAAACACGGAACATATAATAAAATAAAGAACATAAATGCATAAGCTGATAATGCTGTATAATGTGCTCCCATTACATTTCCAAGCACATCTTCTTTCACCGCATAAATAATGGCCATTGTAGAAACGACAACTTCCTTCGCTAAAAATCCTGTTAAAAGGGAAGCTGCAGCTTGCCACGTTCCAAAACCAAGCGGTGCAAATAGTGGTGCGATAAATCCACCAATCATTGCTAAGAAACTGTCTCCCATATCAACACCAAATCCTGATGGCCCTGCATAATTTAATAGCCAAATGACAACAGAACCACCAAAGATAAATGTACCTGCTTTACGAACAAATCCTTTCCCTTTCTCCCACGTACTTAGCCATAACGTTTTCGCTTGCGGCACGCGGTAAGGAGGTAGCTCAATAACGAAAATAGATTTTTCCGCTTTTAAAATGGTAAGAGACATAATTTTTGTAACTAATAACGCAAGGACAATCCCTGCAACATATAGGAAGAACACAACAGTTGCCTGACTATGAGGGAAGAATACTCCCGCAAATAACGCATATACAGGTAAACGTGCCGAACAAGACATAAATGGTGTTACAAGAACTGTAAGTAAACGTTCTTTTTCTTGTTCAATCGTTCTCGCTGCCATAATACCCGGAACATTACATCCAAAACCGATAATCATCGGAATAAACGCTTTTCCGTTTAAACCGAAGAACTCCATAATTCTATCCATAACAACTGCAATTCGCGCCATATATCCTGAATCTTCTAATAATGAAATGAAAAAGAATAGTGCAAAGATTTGTGGAACGAATACTAATACGGCACCAACACCAGCAATAATACCTTCCGTAACGAGTGCTTGAATAAAATCAGAAGCTCCAACACTTGTAAGCCCAGCTATCACCCAATCCGTAAGCTGTCCAGCAAAAAACTCATCTAACATATCCGATAAAGGTGTCCCAATCCACGTAAACGTAACCTGAAAAATAAAAAACATAACTGCTAAAAAGATTGGAAGTCCTAAAATTTTATGTGTAATTAATCTATCAATTTTTTCTGAAAAAGGAATTTCTCCTTCTTTCTCATGCTTCATAACATTTGTTTTTAACTTTTCAATATACGCTTCATGAGTTTTGTAAATGTGCTCTTCCAACGTACAATCAAGTTTTTCTTCTAAGCGAGATCGAATGGCTATGAGTTCCTTATAGATTGGTAATGCTTTCATTTCTTTTTCTACTACTTCGTTATTACTTAAAAATTGAAGAGCTAACCATCTCGGATGCTCATAATTCGCTTTCTCTAAAAGAGAAATTACTTCTCCAATTCCTTCATCCATTCGTACACCATATGAAATAATGAATGGCTTTTTCTCGTTTTTGTCATTTTCTTTAAGAGTCGCAAGTAATTCTTCACAGCCTTTTCCACTTCTTGCAACGACAGGAACGACTGTTACACCTAATAGTTCTGATAATCGTTTTACATCAATTACAATGCCTCTTTGCTTCGCCACATCAATCATATTTAAACCAATTGAAACTGGCTTACCAAATTCAAGTAATTGCAACGTTAAATGCATATTTCGTTCAAACTGCGAAGAATCTACAATATTTAACATATGCTGAAATTCTTCTGTTAATAGAAAGTTTGTTACAACACCTTCATCACGCGAAACTGGATTTAAATCATACACACCTGGTAAATCAATTAATGTTCCTTGCTTATCTTTTAATTTACCAACCTTCTTTTCTACTGTTACACCGCTCCAGTTTCCTACGTATTCATAAGAACCAGTAAGCGCATTAAATAATGATGTCTTTCCTGTATTCGGATTCCCTAGCAAAGCTACCTTATTCACGCTAATTCCACCTTTATCATTTTCGCGTCACAATGACGAATGCTAATTAACTGTCCACGACACTCCAATGTACAAGGACCTTTGAACATCGCTTTCTGCTTCATACGAAGTTCGCTTCCTTCAGAAAGACCAAAAGCAGCCAGTCTTCTCTTTAATAATTGATCTAACGACTGAACGCTTTTTACTAACACTTTCTCACCAATTTTAATATCTACTAAGCTCATAACCTTCCCCCTCAGAAGAGAATGATAATTATTTTCAAAAAAATTATAGCACACTCTATTTCTCTTGTACTATACCCTTTTGCTTCATATTTATTAACATTTCGCTACAATTCTATTTCAATTATTGTCATACTGTATTCATTTGCCATTCTCATCCATTTCGCTTACAATAAACAGTAGCAAATAAAGAATCTCATTATCACAGGGGGAGCCATGCCGCTGAGAGGGAACACTTCGTTCCGACCCTTCGAACCTGTTAGTTAATGCTAACGCAGGGATTGTGCAAACGTCCGAAATACATACCTCTTTTTTTATTTACGTATTTCGTATCCTCCTATGATATCTATTCTTTTTTGTACAACTTGGATTTAGGGGGAGACAACATGCGTAACACCAATTTACAAGCGATGATCGAATCTGCTATTCTTGCAGCCTTCGCCATGGTCATCGACATTTTACCATTATCAATCAAACTTCCAACAGGCGGTTCCATTTCATTTGCTATGATTCCTATTTTTATTATTGCATACCGCTGGGGCTTTAAATCAGCTTTCTTAGGTGGTTTAGTTTGGGGACTATTACAAATAGTCGTGGGAGATGCTTACATTTTAACACCTGTTCAAGCATTCATTGAGTACTTCATTGCCTTTGCTTTTATCGGATTTGCTGGCTTATTCTATCGTCCAATTCAAAAAGCACTTTTAACTTCTAATGAAAATAACTTAGAACAATCCAGTTTAGGTAGCCGTAAAGACAAACCTTCATCAAAACAAAATGAAGGAAAGAAAGTTCTTGCTTATATTATCCTTGCTACATTTATCGGTAGCTTTGCCCGCTACTTCTGTCACTTTATTGCCGGTATCATTTTCTGGGGACAATATGCGCCAAAAGGTCAATCAGCTGTGCTTTATTCATTAATCGTAAATGGTAGTACAATGATTGGTTCCTATATTCTATGTACCGTTTTACTTATATTTTTATTCCTTACTTCACCACGCTTATTCAAGAGCATCAATGCTTATCAAATAAATGCAAACAAAAAGGGCGCTTAATAAGCGCTCTTTTTTTCATATCGTAATATCAATTAAAAATACAATAAATGCGCAAAGAAAAATAAATACTACCATACCTAGTAAATTGCTATACACGGCTAATCTACTCCTTACATAACCTCATTTTCTAACCAGATTATATCGTTTAAAAATAAAGATTAAGTAAAGATAATATGAAAATAAATTAAAAAAGCGTAGATTATATTGTCTACGCTTTTTTCTGTAAATAAAAATAAAATAACACACCATCTTCTGTATTCTTTACTCCATATTCAGCATCATGCAGTTCTAAAATATTCTTTGAAATGGCAAGCCCAAGACCTGTTCCTCCTTGCAAACGCTGGCGAGCTGCATCCACGCGATAAAAACGATCCCAAATTTTATCTAATTGTTCTTCTTCTATGTGAGTACCTTTATTTTCAATACACACTTTTATACGATCCTTCTCATCTATTGTAGAAATAATAATATCTTCTTTATTTGGTGTATAACGTATGGCATTCGTAATGAAGTTCACGATCACTTGTTCAATCCGTCCTTGATTTGCGACTACTTCAAATGGACCTATATTTTTATGAACACGAAGTTCTTTTTTCTCTATTTCTACAGAAAGGTGTTCACATATATCTTCCATTACTGTATCGATATAAAATGAATCTATTTTCATTTTATATGTGCCTGACTCAAATTTAGCTAACTCCAGCATATCCAAAATTAACGTATCCATTTTGTCTACTTCTCGTTCCATCGCTTGAAAATAATACTCCTTTTTATGCTCAGCTACTCCATCTTTTAAAATAGAAATACAGCTTTTCATAATACTCAGCGGTGTTTTTAGTTCATGCGAAACACCAGAAATGAATTCTTTCCGCGTATTTTCTAATTTTCTTTCCTTTTCAATATCTTGTTCTAGCTGTCCAATATGCGAATGAAGTTTATTCGATAGTGTATTAATATTCTTAGATAAATCACCAATTTCATCTTTTGAAGTAATCGGTATTTGTTCTGTGAAATCTAAATGCGCTATTTTCTTCGTTGTATCATTTATTTTTAATAACGGCTTTGCGATTTGTTTAGAGTAATAGAACGAAGCTAGAAAAATAAGAACGACTACAAATGCAATAATGTAAATGTAGTAATCTTGTACCATTTGTACAGCTTCATCTACAGGCTGTAAAGAAGCCATCGCATATATATATGTGACGGATCCGTCTTTTTCTTTTATTGGTTTGATTAATAATTTATATTTAATATCATTTTTTTCATAGTCCATTGTTTGTGTAGTAGATTGTATGGGCTTGCTCTCTTTTAATAATAAATCCGTTTGAAATTCTTTTATGTTATCTAAGAATATACTATTTTTATAAATTGGATTTACAAGATCTTTTACATCGGGAAATTGGACTTTCGTAACACGCCCTCTTATGTAAACATCTGATTCTTGGGCAGCTGGCTCCTGAACGACCGGCTTCTTTTCCTTACCATCTTGTTCCCCAGCTGCTTTCTTTTTCTCCTGATCTAATTTACTCATTTTTTCCTTAAACGCTTTTTCTAACGGTTTATTAAATCCATTCAAATTTTGCTTACCTAGCGAAAAAGAGAATGGAATAAAACTTTCTTCTTTTTTCACTCCAGAAAAATAAATTTCTTGTCCTAAAAATGGATCTGATGATTTATTATCAATCTCTTCTATATTGACGAGATTGTATAAGGGAATTTTGAATATTTGTTGTCCAAAGCTCTTTTGTTGCCTACGATCTATCGTTACCTCAAAATAAAAATCATCCGCATGTTTTAAATTCCCATTTTGATCTAATGTCGTAATCCACGTATTATTTTCTCTTAAAAAGTCTTGCTCTAGCTTCTGAATTCCTTCTGCACTTCCTACATAGTTCAAATAATTCTTTTCGAAGAAATTTAAATTCACTTTAATATCTTCCACTTTTCGATTCGCATAATATTGTTTAAAAAATATCGTTTGTCCAATAAATATCGTCGCTAAAATTAACATACATAATGCTGTTGTGAGGGTAAATAATTTTAGTACAATCCCTTTTCTCATACATTCCCCTCAAATTTATAACCCGTTCGTACTACAGTTGTAATGTACTTTGCTTTCTCTCCTAATTTATTTCGCAAATTACGAATATGACTATTAACCGTTCGATCGTCACCAGCAAATTCATATCCCCAAATTTTTGAAATGAGTTGCTCTCGTGTTAAAACAATCCCCTGATTTTTCATCAAGTACGCTAATATTTCAAATTCTGTATGAGTTAAATTAATGTCTGTTTTATCTACCGTAACAGTACGCGATGGAAAATGGACATGAATACCATGAATTGATAATATATCATCTTCATTCTCTAAAAGTTGTTTTGTTATTTTTCTACTTTCTAACAACCGTTTTGCTCTTGCTAATAAAATTGGTGGACTATACGGCTTCGTCACATAGTCATCTGCCCCAAGTTCAAAACCAAGTAACGTATCATCTTCATCAACACGTGCCGTCAGCATAATGATAGGAACCTCGGATGTTTTACGGATTCTTCGGCAAACAGACCATCCATCAAGTTCCGGCAACATAATATCTAAAATAACTAAATCAACCTCTTCTTCCTCAAATACAACTAAAGCTTCTTTCCCGTCCCTTGCTTCAAACACTACATATTGCTCACTTAAAAAATAATCTTTTAATATTTCACGTAATATATCTTCATCTTCTACAATTAAAATGTTTTTTGCCATAACTTATATCCCCCTCTCGCTTTCAGAAACTATAATTTCATTTTGAATAACTACCAGTTAACTTCGCCTCGATAATATATCTATCTGGCGCATCCCCTATATAATCAAATGGGTAACAAGTCGTCAGTGTTAGTATCGGTTCTTCTTTTTTTATAATAACAGTACGATCATCCGCATGGGTAATCCATATTTTTTGAATTTCATATGTGTACGTTTTATTATCATACTCTAAAACAAGAGTGTCTTTTTCTTTCAACTGTCCTAAATCTGTAAAGACAGTATCCCTATGCCCACTTAGTACAGTATGTCCTCCTCCAGATGGCGTTGTCGTTACATCACTAACGAACATTCCAACTCCTTTTTTCAAAGTTGCATCATCCGCTCCCCAATATATAGAAAATTTCTTCTTTAATTTCGGTATATTTAACATCGCTACCTTTTCTCCTTCTTTATGTTCTGTTTGAGAAGAAGGCACTTGAGAAGTTACCAGTGTTTCATAAGGAAGTTGATTATGTTGTATATTTTTAAAGCTCTTTATTTCCTCATTCGTTAATTCTTGCGCAGAACTTTTTCCTTTATACCATTCCACAGCGTAATAAGATCCCATAAATAGTCCTATAGCCATCAATATGATACCGATATAATTGAGTAACTTCATTCTTCATTCCTCCATGTCAAAAATGGTAGGAATAACCTACCATTTTTAATATATGAAATTATTCCATTCTTTATAGGAGAATATTTTATTTACGCCTTAACTTTATTGCGACGATTCAAACCAAATAATGTCCCTACCCCTACAAGGCATGCGCTTAGTGCCATCATTGCTACATTATTAGAAGCTGTATTTGGTAATTTTTCACCTTGTACAACTGGCTTTGCTACTTCTTTTTTAGTTGCAGCATTTTTTTGTTGTACTTGTGCTGCTTCCTTTTTCCCTTCCTCACTCTTTTGCTGAGCCTTTATTGCTTCTTCTTTTTTTGCCATATCATTTTTCAGCTGTTCTTGTGCTATTCTCTTTTTCTCTTCTTCATTTTTTTGCTGTTCCTTAATCGCTGCTTCTTTTTTCGCCTTATCTTGTTGCAGTTGCGTTGCTTCTTCCTTCGTTACTGTTCCAGTATCCGCACTTGCTACTGAAGAATAGCCTACTGTTAAAAGTGCTATTGCACAAATCGGTAATAGTTTCTTTTTCATTTTATTTCTCTCCTCGTATATTATATTTAAGCTGTTATTTCAGCTTTAAATTCCCTTAATAAGAGACCCGTAAATTAATACTT
>NZ_JAQFUL010000132.1:0-8510 GCF_027716265.1 Bacillus cereus group sp. Bc031 | reverse complement strand
TAAAGTTAGTTTGTCTAGCATCATAAAATAAAAATTGACGTTTCACGTTGTTTGTTTCGTTCAGTTTTCAAAGAACTTGTCTGTCGCTCATTTGCGACTTCCTTATGTTAACATCTTCGTTAGTTAATGTCAACTAAGTTTTTTATTTCGTTTGTCGCTTTCGACGTTATTGTCATCGGCGACTTGTTCTATATTACACTTCTGTACTCTAATCGTCAATACTTTTTATCCTTTTTATTTTATAAATTATAAAGCGTATTTTTATAATCCTTCCCTAAAGATTAATAAACTAGTGTAGTCATTTTTATAATCGACAGTTTCTACTTTATAAAGAATGAATATCAAGCCACACAAATATATATTAAAAGTAGCTTTTTTATTTCGGTTACATTCACAATTATCTCCTACCACTTCTCTCTAGGAATTATAAATACATCCTACATTTACTAAAATCTAATTACATTAGGAGGCGTTATGAAATGCATGCTAATAAGAAAATCATTTATGTATCCCATGATGCCCATTTCCACGGAGCACAGCTGCTTTCTTTACATACTATTAAAGCCCTTAAAGAAAACTTTCATTACTCCGTCGCAATTATTTCTATTGGAACCGGTATTTTAATCCGCGATTTTCAAAAGTATGGTCCTGTTTATTGCCTAGAGGAAGACTACCCAACGGAAGAAAAAGTCGAATTATTAATAAAGAAGTTATTATTAAAAGACTATACCATCGCCATATGTAGTACCGTCATAAGTGGTGATATAGTTGCATTACTAGCTAAACATAATATTAAAGTTATTTCATTAATACATGAATTGCCGCATTTAATACAACAGTACTCTGCTGAGGGAAAAGCAAGAAACATTGCCCAATCTGCTCACAAAATTGTCTTCCCTTCACAATACGTGTATGAAAAATTCCGTACAATCACCCAATTAGATCATCAAAAATGCCACATTCTCCCTCAGGGCTTGTTCAACCATAATCCTTATAAGAAAAATATTGCACAAGCGAGAAGCGATTTACGAAAAAAGCACAATCTGCCTCTCGATAGCAAAATCATCTTGGGGGTAGGTTTCGCTGATCATCGAAAAGGAATAGATTTATTCTCACTTATTGCTTACTCAGTAAGCAAGATGCATACGAATATTCATTTTATCTGGGTTGGGAAAACAGATGTTCATTTTTTTAATACAATCTCCCCAAGATATACAGCACATTTCACATTAGTGGATCCAACTCCAGATATCGGTTTATATAACGCCGGTGCTGATTTATATTTATTAACTTCAAGAGAAGATCCTTTTCCAAACGTAGTTTTAGAAGCATTAGATACAAAAGTCCCTGTTATAGGGTTCAAAAACGCTGGAGGTTTTGAAGATGTTGTTACGGAACAAACCGGCGCATTAGTAGACTATTTAAACTTACCTATGATGCTGGAAAGAATATATGAACTTATCGGGAATGAAGATTTACGATTACAAAAAGGGACCTTTGGCCAAGAACTTATTGAAAGAGATTTCAACTTTCTTGATTACGTTTATCAATTATTAAACTTGCTTGAGCATAATTATAAAAAAATAAGCGTTATTGTACCGAACTATAATTACGAAAAATACTTACCGGAACGAGTTAAATCAATATTAAATCAAACCTATCCCCTTTACGAACTAATTTTCCTAGACGATGCCTCTACTGACAATAGCGCATCTATATTTGAAAAGCTGCTCTCAAATGAAAATAAACACCACCTGAAAGTTCAGCAGATTATTAATGATAAAAATTCTGGTTCTGTATTTAAACAATGGATAAAAGGTGTCTCTGCAGCAACCGGTGATTATATTTGGATTGCTGAGGCCGATGACTTATGTGATCAGACATTTTTAGAAGAAGTAATACAAGGGTTTCATATAGATAGTGATGTTGCCTTAAGCTACACACAATCAAAACAAATAGATGAACAAGGAAATATCTTGGCCAATCATTATTTGAATTACACAAATGATATCGATAAGGAAAAATGGCAGAGTTCTTATATCCGAAAAGGGATAGATGAAATACAAGATACGTTATTTATCAAAAACACCATACCTAATGTCTCAAGTGTAGTTTTTAAAAACATAGATATAAAAACAATAGCAAAACAATTGCAAAAGTTTAAAATAGCTGGTGATTGGTTTTTCTATGTTTCTCTCCTTAAAGAGGGGAACATTTATTTTAATCCAAAACCTCTAAACTATCATAGACGACATACAAATAGCGTAACAAGAACAGAAGATTCATATTCCCATTACAGTGAAGTTGTACAAATGCAGAATTTCATTAAAGACACCTTTACTATCGACGACATTTCAAAAAAGAAAATGTATGCATATAGAAAGTACCTTGAAACATATTTGAAGGTTTAATTATATATTTTCTTTATCATCAGTAGCTCTTTTAAGACATTACTATTATTTAAGGGGTGTTACTCTTTGAAAGAATTTATAGAGGCAAATAAACATTTGATTTCTCAAATTGCACAAAAATACAATGTAAGTGCAAATATCCACCCAGAGGATCATATCTTTCAATTCCTTGTCACAAATCCAGTCTTTCCATCTAAAAAAGAAGCAATAGATTATTATTTTAAAGATGGAAAAAAATCAGCAGAAACACTCTTAGATTTAATTACTTCCTTTTATCCTCCTGTAGACACTCCAATTCAATTATTAGAATTCGCATCCGGATATGGCTGCGTAACACGTCATTTATTAAATCAGCAAATGAACTTAAGTATAACTACTTGCGATATACACGAAGAGGCTATTACTTTTATTAAAAACACATTACATACTTCATCTCTATTATCTCACCCTGAACCAGAACAAGTAAAATTAGCCTCGTCTACGTATGATATCGTTTTTTGTCTATCCTTTTTTTCTCATATGCCTGATACAACTTGGTTTCGTTGGCTTCAGACATTGTATAACGCTGTTTCCCCTGGCGGCTTATTCATTTTCACAACTCATGGATATCAAAGTAAAAAGTACTTCGGCTTTCCCGCTTTAAATGAACGGGGTTATTGGTTTCTTCCCTCTAGCGAACAACTCGATTTAGATGTTCATCAATATGGGCAAACGATCGTTAGCCCCTCTTACGTATGTGACAAAATTAAATTATTACCTTATAATCCTATTATCAAAAAATACACTGAAGGTTTTTGGTGGGAACATCAAGATCTTTGGGTAATAAAAAAAGAAATAAAATAATAAACCACGCTCTACTTATACAGAAGTAGGGCATGGCTTATTATTTTTTACTATATAAGAACTCTTCAATCCATAGCTTATTTAATCTAATTCCACTTTTGAAATCCACTTTCGGTTCCCAATTACATTCTCGTCTTACTCTATCTATATTTAAAATGATTTTTTGAACGTTTTCTTGCTTTTGTTTATAGCAGATAAAGTCCACTTTTCTTTCCGTTAATTTCTCCAATTCTACTATAATTCGTTTTAAAGAGAGACCCTTTCCGCTGCCTATATTATACACACAAAATTTCAAGTGATTTAATTGCGATAGTTGTATAGTAACTTCCACTAAATCATCGATATAAATATAATCTCGAATAATTTCTTGTGGATTCCCATATATATTAATCTTTTCATTACTGAGATGCTGATACAAAAAACAATTTATTGCTCCAACTTTCTTTAACGGGTTTTGATATTTTCCATACGGATTAGAATATCTACATACAACATAGTCCATTCCATATTTTTTCTTATAAAAGTACAAATAATTTTCAAGCGACACCTTTGTTATTCCATAAGGAGAAAGTGGTTTTAATGGATGTTCCTCATCAATAGGCAGATATTCCGGTTCACCATAAACTGTGCCTCCAGAAGATGCTAATACGATTTTTTTAATGGGGAAATTTTTAGCACTTTCCATGAAATTAAGAAAAAAAAGGCTACTGTTTATATCTCCGAAAACATCTTCAATTGAAGTTGTTACATTAGACGTTGCAGCTAAATAAATAATAATATCCACATTCACTAAGGCTTTATATATATCTTCAACATTTGCTAAATCACCTTTAATAAATTCAACCTCACTTATAATATTTTGAGGAAAATTATTTATATGTCTGGAAAATACTTTTACATTTTGGCCTTTTTTCAATAAACCTAATGCGAGGTTAATACCAATGAAACTATTTCCACCTACTATTAAATAATTATTCTTCCGCATAATATCCTCTCTAGTAATAAGATTTTTGCTTATCTCACCTAGAAATACAAATAAATAAACTTAGTCAATTCTATTATTGAGTCTCTTATAATTGTATGCCCCTTATAAATTTTCATTATCTTTATTTTATATTTTCCCTTTAGAATCACTACCTTATTTAAGCCGTCCGAAAAAACATTCATAATATTTACTCATTCCTATGAATATATTGGATTAGTAAAAGCTTTCTCCTTCTCCATAAATAAAACTTTCAAAAAGGAGCACTACATGTATGAAGAATGTAAATCAAGAGCTTTTAAATCATGTAATTCTACATAAAGATCGAATCCCACATTTCCATAAAGACTTTCCCCTTATACTATTCTGGAGCCATAGAAGCAGATGTACTACTTTAGCTAATTGGTTCTTTTTTCAAATCGGATTGTTTAATGAAGCAAAGAAATACCATGACTTTATTCATTACTATGAATTCTGGGTATATAAAAACAACACCAACTACATACCAGAGTTACAAAATGGGCTTCTAACAGCAGAAAAAGCTGTTTGTAAACTTGTACGAAATCCCTATACAAGGGCCGTCAGCTCATTTTTATTACTTGCTGACAATCCATATGCAATTCCTCAATGGGAAAGTATCCGCCAGTATTTATATAATGACAAATATAGTAACCGAGGAATATCATTTAAACAATTTTTATATTACGTTCGAGCATTAGGTCCCAATTCCGTAGCAATGGACATACATTTTAGTCAGCAATACGTTCCGGGTGAAGAAAATTTCATCCAACACTATATTCCTTTAGAAGATTTTAATACACAAATCGCCAAAATAGAACATACGTACGATTTAGTTAAATCTAATTTAGCGCTACTTACAAATTCAGATCATCATCGCTCTCATAAAATGATGTATACAGGAAGCTATGCAGAGCTCAGCATTACAGATGCCGCCTTCCCTCGCTTTCCGACATATAAAAGTTTTTATGATGAAGAAACAATGGCATTAGTTACAGAAATATATGCACAAGACTTTGAAATGTATCCGTACACAAAAGGGATATTTTAAATTGATACACTCTTCAATGAATAAAAGCGAATGTATCGCATAGCATAAATTGAAACTTTAATTAGAGAGGGGTTCTCCCCTGCTAATTATTCCCTTCTACCAATTTTACTGTTATAGATTCCCTAAATTTCACCTACCCTCTTTGAATTCACTAATTATTGACGCATGTGCCATATATATTTTTACACAGGAGTGATGTCATGTGGAAGGTAATTTGAAACATAATAACGGATATTGTGTTATTTGTGAGAAGGAAACTACATTTATAGAGCATAACGATTGGCTTAGAGATCACTACTTATGTTCTACATGCCACTCTATACCAAGGCAGCGAGCTTTAATTCATGTTTTAAATACATTTTTTCCGAAATGGGGTTCCTATCATATTCACGAATCCTCACCTGGGGGGATTACAACTCAACTACTAATAAAAAACTGCAAAAACTATACATACTCTCAATACTTTAAAAACTATCCTCTCGGCCAATACTTTCAAGGGATTAGATGCGAGAACTTAGAAAACATGACTTTCCAAAATGGATCTTTTGATTTGTTCATTACTCAAGATGTCTTTGAACATGTAATGGAACCAAACAAAGCCTTTAAAGAAATAGAGCGTGTATTAAAGCCTGGCGGTGCTCATGTGTTTACTGTCCCTTGGTACCACACACTTCCCAAAACTTTGCAAAGGGCAAGAATCAATGAGGATGGAATTGAGTATATTGAAGAGCCAATTTATCACGGAAATCCTATTGATGAGAATGGGTCTTTAGTAACATTTGATTGGGGCCAAGATATGATTGAATATATTTATACACATGCAAATATGTATACCCTAGTTTATTTACAAAAGGATAAATCACTAGGCTTAGATGCTGAATTTTTACATGTTTTTATTAGTAGAAAACAAGAAAATGATTTTTAAGCAACATATAATTTGGAGGTTAACAAATGGATGACTTTAAATTAGGAAGTGATTTTGATAACCTTGTTAGCCCGCTTTCTGATGTTGAACTTCTTCATCTATTTATACAAAGTTGCTCACAAACAAAGATAAATGGTATCCCAGTACCTATGTTCCCCCCTGAAGAAATTCAACAACAGTTTGTAGGTGCTTCCTATGAACATGCTCTTTATGAAGCATATTTGTTTTATAGACTTGTAAAAACATATGCCCATAATTTAGGCGTTCCCTTGAATAAAGAACGGAAAATTTTAGACTTTGGTTGTGGCTGGGGAAGAATTATACGCTTTTTTTTCAAAGATGTTCGCGATGAAAATTTACTTGGGATTGATGTAGATCCAGCAATGATTAATATTTGCAATGAAACGTTAGGAAGAGGAATATATAAAACCGCCAATCCACAACCTCCTGTAGAATTTATTAGTGACAATTCATTGGACATCATATTCGCTTATTCTGTATTCTCACATTTATCCGAAGAAACTGCAGAACATTGGATAAAGGAATTTTCAAGAATTCTTCGTCCAGGTGGAATCTTCATCGCCACGACACAAGCGCGCTATTTTCTCGATTTTTGTCAACAATTTAAGGAACACCCTGAATTAATTCAGACAGGATGGCATAAAACTTTATCTCAAGCTTTTCCAGATATAAATCGTGCCATCTCGGATTATGAAAGCGGCAATTTCGTCCACAGCCCTACGGGAGCTGGAGACGTTAGAAATAGTAGCTTCTACGGGGAAACCATTATACCTAGAACTTATATTAAAAACCACTATGAGAAGTATTTAAAGCTGCGGGACTTTTTCGATGATGTAAACCGATTACCCCAAGCCCTATTTGCTCTCCAAAAAGATTAACTCTTTTCGCTCATTGTATAATGAAGATCATTTTATATTTCAGCCGTATATATTAAATCATTAAAGATTTCCATATCAAGCAAACTGTACAAAAAAATTCATTATGAGGCATAAACAGAGTAAGTAAATAACGGTTCTCATGCTTTAACTAGATTCGAAAAATCAAAAATAACTTCCCACCACTTGAACTACGAAGCACATAAGGGGGATATATCTTGAAAATAATTGCTTTTTACTTACCACAGTTTCATCAAATAAAAGAAAATGACCGATGGTGGGGAAAAGGTTTTACTGAATGGACAAATACTAAAAGTGCACGACCTTTATTTTCAGGACATTATCAACCTAGAGAACCTTATCAAGATTTTTATTACGACTTAACCACCCCATCCGTAAGAAAATGGCAAGCAGAAATTGCCAAAGCACACGGCATATATGGTTTTTGTTATTACCATTACTGGTTTAAAGGGAAGAGGCTATTGGAGAGACCATTTAATGAGGTACTTCAGATGGGCGAACCAGATTTTCCATTTTGCCTATCTTGGGCAAATGAACCATGGACAAAAACTTGGGATGGTCTTGATAGTCACATATTAATGCCTCAAAATTACGGAGGCTTATCGGATTGGAAAGAACACTTTGATTATTTATTACAAGCTTTCCAAGATAAGAGGTATATCCGTATAGATAATAAACCACTATTCATTATTTATCGTCCTGGGCATATACCTAATTGTGAGCAAATGCTTAACTACTGGAATACACTCGCACAAGAAAATGGTTTGGCAGGTATATACTTTGTAGAAACATTAAACAGCTTCCCACTTCCTAATATAAATGGGTTCGATGCTAGCATTCAATTCGAGCCTTTTTATACAATTGCTCATGATAGCTCTTCAGACATAAATAAAACAATATATGAGTCTGGTAAACAAATAAACGCTTGGGATTATGATAAAGTTTGGATGTATATACTAAAGCGGTCTCCTCCAGAGAAAAAAACATTTCCCGGTGCCTTTGTTGACTGGGACAACACAGCACGCCGCAAAGATTTAAATAGCAGCATTTTCGTAGGCTCTACTCCTGAGAAGTTCACGATATATTTAAGTAAGCAAATCCAGCGCACCTATTCTGTTTACAACAGCGAGTTTTTATTTATTAATGCGTGGAATGAATGGGCAGAAGGTACTTACTTAGAACCAGATAAAAGGCATGGCTTTGCCTATTTAGAAGGAGTTAAACAAGCAATTAACAGAGGCATGAAAGCATACAAAAAAGACGAGTCATTCTGACTCGTCTTAAGATTGCTTGGCGACGTCCTACTCTCACAGGGACAAGGTCCCAACTACCATCGGCGCTAGAGAGCTTAACTTCCGTGTTC
>NZ_JAQFUL010000131.1:0-9179 GCF_027716265.1 Bacillus cereus group sp. Bc031 | reverse complement strand
CAAACAACGATTTAGCCGTTCATAATGGGGAATTTCATTTCGTTGAAATTGGGGAAATTTGAATCGTTGTTGACAGATTACATGGTATTTAAAGCATGTTCAAAATGGAGTTGCTTTTTACGAAGGTAATTTAAAATAGTAGAGTTTTTGAACCTCATGTATTGAGGTTCTTTTATTTTTGATTTTTAAACTGATTCTCTATAAAAAAGCTAGGATTTCTCTTAGCAAAAGAGTTATATGTCATACAGAAAGACAATTGTATACAAACTGGATATTTTCAATTTTATTATATAACGTTTATTGAGGGAATAATTGAATTATGGCAATCTTTACGTAAGCTTTATGTGATATTAAAGTTTTTGGGAGAGGTTGAAGTAGAATTTTGTACAAATAAGTAGGAAGTATGGAGATAATATTATAAATAAAGGGCTCAATTCTCAAAAGGGAGAGAGTTGAGCCTGAAGAGGTAATTACTAAGCTCTCGGGTTGATGAAAACTAGTAATTAAATAAAATCGCCCTAGGTTTAAGGGGTCTAGGGTTTCACGTTTTGGTATATCTCACACGACATTATAAAAAGAATAGAACGTACTGAAGATAACACATGAATGTTTCATAAATGTATCAAAAAAATGAACAAATTGTGTTTGAAATAAAAAAGGTCCTTACTATTATGTAAGAACTCCATAAACAAAGAAAAAAGTCGTATGTGCCTCTATATTAGAATCGAAATAACCTTTTTAATATTCAATTATATATAGTTTTCTATATAACTTAACGTGATGAAGTTAAATAAAAATGTTATTTTAATACAAAACGAAATTGAAAGTTAGCAAGCAATACTTAAATAAGTAAAAGCGGCAAATCCATAAACTAATAAGCTACTAGTAGCAAGGAATTTTATAATTTCATTTGTAGAAATAATAGTTAAACATATTGCTATAGATGCACCTATAAAGAATTGGTACTTCGTATGTATATTTGTAAGATTAATTATTACAAGTACAGTTAAGAAAAGTGAAATGAAGTTCAAATATCTTTTCATTGTCATATTTCCTTTCAATATTTGATCTGTATTTATTATACCGGATTGTACCAGTAATAACATACTTTGTAATAGATCGTAATAGAAATCTCATTTTGCCATAAATAAAAAGGCGGTTGTTTCCGCAACCACCTTTCAGCAAAATAAAGCACTTTTTCAGAAATAAAATATGGATAATTCCTGAAAATGTTATAGGATATAATCCCATTTTTATAATTCAAGTGACGAGCTTAATTTATAAGAAAGGAATGACTACATTATATGAAAACTTGTCTAACAAGGTTACAAATAAAAGAGCAGCTAGCAAAGGCTAACTGCTCAATACAAGGAGATACAGAGAAAACTAAATGGGTTTTGGCATACAGCCTATCAACATTATGGACATAATATTGAGTTTTATTCGAAGGAATTCATGTTTTCTAAATTAGATTATAATAATAGATAATTTAATAAATGCTACGATTGGTTTAGGGTTAGTAAGGCAATACATCGCTCCACAGAAATTAGAAATGGCTGTAGCTTGTATAATGAAATAAGTGATGATATGGCACGAAAGCAAACGCGAGAGTCTCTTAGTATTGTACTAGATAAAACGATAAATACGTTTATAAAAATGAGGAATAAAAGAAAGGACCCCCTGGAGTTCGGGTCCTTTTAGAAGTGATGATGTTTTCTCGGCTTGGGAAACTGAGAAAATACAAAAATATAATACATTGAGATTTAGAGAATTTCAATACTAAATTAGAGATTATCATGAGGGAGTTATAACGAGTTACTATTTATATATCCACAAATAAAACAACATAATATCACCATGAATCCCTATAACAATATGAATTTTTGCATATTTCAAAACCTAATATATCCCTCAAAAAATTTTAATAGTATAATATGTTTTGTCATATTCTTTTAGATTTTTCGACAAAAAATAACATAAATAGAAACGATATTGGGAGAAGGAATTATGTACACAAAACTACTAAAATCAATTACATCATTATCACTTATTGGTGGTGCTTTACTGTATACAAACGGCAGTGATGTGAAAGCTGCTGAGGCGGGTATTTTTTCTGATGTGCCTACATCGCACTGGTCGTATCCAGCGATTAAAGATTTAGCGAGCAAAAATATTCTTTCCGGTTATGGAAATGGGATATTTGGTTTTGGAGATGTTGCGACGAGGGAGCAAGTTGCAGCTTTAGTGTATCGTGTAATGCTTCCGAATAGACAAGGCGGAACATTTAGTAGCAATAATGCTCTTTATGTATTAAAAGATGGATCTAAGTTTAATAACCCTTATGGTGATATTAATCAAAACTCTACGATGTTCCCTGAGGAAATTTTAATGTTAACGAATGCAGGGGTATTTACAGGGGATGAGAAAGGGAATTTTAGACCGAAAGCTCCTGTGAGTCGTGCGGAAATGGCGCAAATTTTAACAAATGCCTTCCATCTTTCTGCGAAACAAAAGCATACATTTAACGATGTTCCAAGCGGTTTTTGGGGTGAAAACGCAATTAGTGCAGTGCAATCAACTGGGATTGCTTCTGGTACAGGTGAAGGGAAATTTGAGCCATCTAAAACGGTAACACGTGAACAGTATGCGCAATTTTTATATAACACTTTGAAATATAAAAAACCAGAAGTTGCGGTGCAAAATACAGGAGATGCAGCACTATTAGCAGCATTCAAAGATGAAGTGCAGAAGCGTATTAATGCGTACGAAACGAATATTACACTTCCATATAAAACGACAAATAGTAATACAAAAGAAGTGATGAATACACTTTTTAACGCCTATAAAGAAGTGGCAAGTAAAAATGAGTATACAAATAATAATAGATCGAATGTTTCATATGGACTTTCTGGATCACCTGGAAATTATACGTTTACGCTAAAAATTACATATCGTGAAACGAAAGAACAAACAGAATATGTAATGAAGCAAGCGAAGGCAATTGTTTCTTCTATTACACAAGTTGGGATGGATGATCACGAAAAAGTGAAAGCGATTCATGATTATGTCGTAAAACATGTTTCTTATGATACGTCTTATAAAGCTTACACAGCATATGAAGCACTCGTAAATCGTTCTGCGGTTTGCCAAGGTTACGCACTATTAACTTATCAATTATTAAAAGAAGCAGGAATTGAGAATCATTTTGTAGTAGGAACTGGAGACGGTCAGCCTCATGCTTGGAACTTAGTGAAAATCGAAAACAAATGGTACCATCTTGATACAACATTTGATGATCCGGTTCCAGATGAACAAGGCCGCGTAACATATTCCTATTTCAACTTATCAGATGAGCAAATCGCAAGAAATCATGAGTGGAACCGCGGGGACTATCCGCAAGCTACAACAAATTTTTATAGTACATTAACAAATAAAATTGCTGCAGGTAGTACGAAAACCCCTGCCTATCAGCAAATATTAAAAGATACAAAGTTAAACTATTTAGGAAATGAATACATCGCAAATAACTATAACGAATTAAAAAATAAAATGCAGCAACGTTATAACGAAAAGTCACCAAAGATCGAAATCCTTTATAAACAATCAATGGATGGCGCATTGCAAGATGTGAAAAAAGCAATTGGGGAAATCGGTTATCCGCAAGGGGCGAACCGTGTTTCTTATAAAGCGGAGCCGTATAATGCGAAAGAAGGATATTCTTTAGTGACGATTACGTTTATGTAAAAATAACCTAGATCCTATGGGATCTAGGTTATTTTTTTAACTTAATTTGACATATAAAGTCTAACTGTATAAAATCAAACTATACAGTTGAACTATATAGTTTAGCTATATATTTATTGTTACATTGGAGGTCTTTATGAATAGAGATAAAAATTTACCATTAACGGAAACGACGTATTACGTTCTTTTAGCTTTATTAGAGCCAGCACATGGTTATTTAATTATGCAAAAGGTGGAGGAACTGAGTAATCATCAAGTGAAAATCGCAGCGGGTACATTGTATGGGGCGGTTGAAAATTTATTAAAACAAGGGTTAATAGAATCAGTAAAAAGTGAAGATAAACGAAGAAAAGTGTATGCCATTACGGAACGTGGGAAAGAAGTATTGCATTTAGACTTTATGAGAATGCAGCACATTATTGCGGTTACAAAAAGTTTATTACACGTATAGTTAGGGGGAAACGATGATGTGGAAATTGAAATTCTTTTTAGACTTTGAGAAAGAGGAAAAATGGTTAGAAGAGATGGCTTGGAGAGGATATCAACTAGAGAGCGATACATTTGGTTATACATTTAGATATACAGAACCAGAAGATGCAACAATTAAAATAGACCATAGAGTATTTAGTAGAAAAAGTGACTTTATTAATTACTGTACATTATTTGAAGATAGTGGTTGGGAGCATATAGCTGGTAATTGGTGGTCAGGTACGCACTATTTTAAAAAGGTAAATGAGGAAAGTGAAGATGACATTTTTTCAGATCAAATGTCACGAGCAGGGAAATATAAACGTCTATCTAAAACATTTTTAGAATTAGCTATATGTTCTATTCCGATATTAATCCTATTTATGTTTAATGACACGATTCATTTAGGAGCACTTGCAAATCCGAAAGAATTATATTTTACGCCAGGACTATGGGATAAGCAAGGTGTATCATTTCTATGGGCATTCTTATTTGAAACACCACTTGCATTGATGAGAGGCTTTGCATGGTTGTTTATCCCTGTTGCAATTGTTATGTATTTAGTTTGCTCATATAAAGCACATCGGTTGTATGAAGAGAGAAGATGAAAACAAGCACTTATCAAGTAACATTAAGATAGGCAGAGAAGTATATATTTTTTCTACCAATATGTAGTTCCATTAGGAGATTGCTTATAATGGAATTTAATACATACACAGTAATGCTTATGTTCTTAGCCATTGTCTCAAGCAAGGACTTTTAGGTGTTATTACTACTATTGTTCTCTTGTTAATCGCTGCATGGACTACAAAGGATCTCATACAGACGGTCAGCATAAATAAATTATTGTATTTCTCAATAAACAAAAACAACTTAACATGGTAAAATAATAGTTGGATGGGAGTCCAATACATATTATTAAAATTAAGATGGTTCAAGTCGGAGGAAGGCACCTTAGGGTGTCTTTTCTTTATTTTGCTAATGAATAGATTGTCCTCTTCTATATAACTCTTTAAAATATAAAATGTGCCATCTTTACCCTTCCCTTATGAAGGGAGGGACAGGAATGAAAAAACGTAAAAAAAAGGCGACCAAAAAGGTAAAATCCTAGTCTTTCGTAAGTAATCTAGCATCGTGGACGACAGTAATGAGAAATATTCATTACTTTTTCACGCAAAGCCAGTTTGTAAAACATATAATTCAATTCATCAAAGAACAAATTGGAATGTAAAAAAGTGCTGCTATGATTAGCAACACTCAACTCAAAACTAAAGTAGATGGAACACTGAGCTGAAAGTACTGACCATACTTTCTTCGCACAAGACCAAAGTGATTTAGAAGCGGCAAAGGTGTCAGTGTTCTATCTTCTACTAAGATTATATTTTATTTTGTCCATAATAGACCTATATATACGTTAATAAAAAAGAAATACCCCAGCGACCAACCGGGGTATTTCATGACCGATAGGAATGAAAAAACTTGGCGACCAAACCTAGCTTTTGTGTTATTCCCATAAAATTTAAAAACTAAGCAACATCTTGTTGCACTTTTATTTTATCATTATCTTTCTCTTATTGTAATACATTAGATTATTTTTTAGATAAGAGTCCAATACATATTATTAAAATTAAGATGGTTCAAGTCGGAGGAAGGCACTTTAGGGTGTCTTTTCTTTTTTCTAAAAGAGAGTTTTGCTTTCAAGAAGATACATTTTTAATGGATTACTGCCATGAGTATATAGATAAAGTCCATCAAAACATGTATGTTCATGAATATGTAAAATTACATAAAATTTCCGAGAAAAAGAGAGTATACTTTCTTATTGTGTAATAAAGATAAAGCCCGCCTACGGAAATAGGCGAGCTTTTTTAACATATAAAGAAAAGCAACTTTTAAGGTGCCTTCCTTCGAGTTGAAACATTTTACTAGGTTAAGTTTTGTGATGATTATTTCTTTTCATTTAAATGAACTAAAGTAGTACATCACTTTATTTTTAAGCATCCTTCTCAACAAATATGAATATTTTCATTATCCTTTTCACTACAAAGGGTAGTAATTTAGAAGCTAAAAATGCAAGCACGAAAGCAATTGCCCATGTTTTTATCCATGATTTGAGAAATAAAGCTGTATACCCAACATTCATTGAAACCATGACGAAAGAGATAATACTAGATATACCTAAAATCATAAAGAGATTAAAAATTATCGGTTCAAATTTTTTATTGATTTTCAAAATTAACACCTATTTTCTATATATACTTTGCTGTCCGATTTCACCAACATCTAATCTTACAGTTTGAAATCTATGTTGTCCAGCTTGTTGTACTTTTCTGCAATAGCAATTATTGAGATGTTAACTAGTTTGTCTGGGATGGGAACTCATGATATTGCTATCAAGCTAAGGTTGTATAAATGAACACTTTATCTTTTTTATAGCATCGAAGTTCATTTTGGGGGTGAATGTAATATTACATCATTAAAGTAATAGTTACACTTGAATCTCTGCATATCGCATGTCTTTTCTAATAGTTTTTTAGCAGAAGCAAGCAGCTCCAACGATGATTAATAAAATAAACAATACAACTAATAAAGCAAATCCTCCCGCGAAGCCATAACTATCACCAAAGCCGAGAACAGTTCCTCCTTTAAATAGGAGGGGGAAAACAAAGGATCAATTATGTGTTTTAACGGATTCCATTTACTTTATGTATTTATGAATGGAGCAGGTTCTTTTCAAAATAGATTTATTCTTTGAAGGAGTTCAAGGACAAAATAGGAGAATCTATATTATTTATTAATAGGGAATAAGTGGGAAATAAAATTTCCAAAAACACAGATAGAAATCCGCTTTTATACCTTTCATTAAAATAATACTAGCATTATATATTGTAAGGAATACTTATCCTTAATTGTAAATGAAAGGGGGATTAGTATGAGTTATGGCTATGATCATCCTCCTGAAAAACATCATAAACACCACAATGAAACTTTGTCAACGGGTGTATTACGTAGACATTCCGCTACGTTGTTTCTTACTGTGGAAGCTATGAATGTTGATCCAGATGATACTCATACAGTAACTGTTGAAATGTTTGATTGGTCATCGGGTTCTCCGGTATTGTTACCATTAGTAGACCCTTCAACACAAACATTGGCACCTAATCGACGTGTTACTTTTCGTTCAGCAGCTCTTTCTTCAGGTGTTTTTGCTTATGAAGTAAGAATCATTCGTTCGAAAGATAGAGATGTTGTTACGAATGTTTTTGGTCTTAGTGCAATCGTATTTAACCCACAAGAAGGAAATAATGTTTTACAACATGATTTAGCAAAATTAGATCTTAAATAGCTTTTATAAAAGTTTATTTATTGGACAAGATTAAAAAAGAGTAGGATTACATCCTACTCTTTTTTAACATCAATTATATTAAAATTTTAAAAGAAATCCTTCATCATTTTTACATCTTTAATATTCACTGTTACACCTTCAACCTTATCCTTCTTCTCATCTTTAGCAATCGTAATTTTCTCATTATTATCAACCCAAACAAGAAATTCTTCTTTTGTGTCATCTTTATATGTAACGGTAATAGTAGAATGTGCCGATTCTCGCTTTTTTTGATCTAAAGTGATTGTTTTAGGCGTGCCTTTTTGAACTGCGGAAACGATAGATTGTATCATTTCTTCGTTGTCTGTTTGAGATTTAGAAGTAGTATTATTGGTTGTCTGAAGTATTTCGATATCTGTAATGTTTGCGGAGTTTAATTGAAAGGCATTTTGTTTCTGTTCTTGCTTAGCTTGTGAAGCTTTATTTGTAGCTGAGGTGCTTGTGCAGCCTATTAAAGTGAAAGATAGAGCGGTTAGAGCGCATATATAAGTGGTTTTTTTCATTATATCCCCTCCTTGGTTTAATTATAACAATTTTCTGTTAATTTAGGTAGTTATTGTAAGGGGATTTATTCTACTAGTTTTAGGATAGAGAAAGTTCAAGAGGAGGTTAACCGTAAATAATAACCATCAGGGTCTACAATACGAAAATCTTTCATTCCCCAAGATTGCATTTTAAGGTTAGATTCCACTGGATAATTTTTTTCTAATACATGTTGGTATATTTGTTCAATATTATCAAAAACCATGATAACTTCAACACCTTTACCTTTTGGCTTAAGTCCACCTGTTTTTAAATAATGATTTTCATTGAGAATATAATCAGGGGTTAATAATAAAGAAAAATCCCCTAGTTTAATCATTGCACTAGTTGCATTCTTTTTTGAGAATACAAGGGTAAGGATTTCCTCATAAAAACGAATAGATCTTTGCAAATCTTCTACAAATAACTCTAGACGAAAGTGCATATGTACTCTCCTTTTCATTTTTTTTTCAAATTTTATGTTTAACATTTCGAAAATAGGTGTACTACATATAATATAACAAATAATTCATTTTAAAGGAGGAAGTTAAAGATGGAAACGAAGTATAGGAAACCTTTTGTATATGAATTTATTACGGAGAAAGAGGTCATGAATGCGGCGAATGATCTAGTAAAGAAAGGAATAGACCAAAAAGATATTTACGTATTAACACACGAGAAAGAAAGGACAGATAGAATCGCAGACAATGCAGACGTGAATACAATTGGTATACAAGAGGAGGGACTTGGGACAAGTATTATTAACGTCTTTCAAAAAACGGGAGATCAGTTAAGAAATAAGATGCAGGAGTTAGGGCTTAATGAGGAAGAAGCGAACTTCTACGAAGAAAAGCTGGATGAAGGGAAAATCTTGTTATTCGTTAAAGATTTAGAGAGAGTCGGTGAATGGTTACAAGAAAGAAGATGCATGTATTCTATTTAAATTTGTATCCTGTAAATCTATAAATCTATTACGAAAAGACCAACTATGAGAAGTCAAGAGGAATTTTATAAATAGGAAACTTAAAAAAGGGTGCACCAAATAACCCTAAGAGATGTT
>NZ_JAQFUL010000130.1:0-9315 GCF_027716265.1 Bacillus cereus group sp. Bc031 | reverse complement strand
GCAAAGAAGCTGAGCGGTGGTACGCTTAGCTTTTTTTCTTTCTCTTTACTCGTTACAAACTATTATACTAACACTAATTCATAGAAACAAGTAACGCATTAATTATTTCCTCTCTTAATGCTAGTTTATTTACTTTTTTAACTTTTAATTTTCGACACAAAAGATAATAGATTACGTGTAATATCAAAGGTTTTTATCGGTAAGTTTGTCTTTTTTTGATTGTTTCTTTTCGACTTATTTTTTTAAGAAATTGAAATAGTATTATTACTTTTTTACTTATTTTCGAATGAATTTACTAGTTTATAAAATGTAGTCCGTTTAAGCGACAACTCTTCCATAGCTTCTATCGCTTTAATTTCTCCATCTTTCCAACGCTTGTACACTTCTTCAAAATTAGGAGGAAACGTAGCTGCTGGTCTTCCGAACTTTGCACCTCGCCTTTGTGCGGCATCAATACCTTCTCTTTGTCTCTCTTTGATTTTTCGTCTTTCTTCCTCTGCAAAAAAGGATAGTATTTGTAGTACCAAATCACTTACAAACGAGCCTAATACATCTTTATATTGCCTTGTATCTAATAAAGGCATGTCCAAAACAACAATATCTGCTCCAATCTCCTTCGTTATTTCATTCCACTCTTTTAAAATATCGTCTTTATTTCTACCAAAACGATCAATAGATTTGATATATAGTACATCTCCGGCACGTAGCATCTGTTTTAAAGCCTGGTATTTAGGACGATTAAAGTCTTTACCGCTCGCCTTATCAATAAAGATATCTCTTTCTTCAATCTCCTGCTGCAACATCTCGTCCAACTGTCTATTTTCGTTTTGAGTTTTATCTGATACACGAATATAAGCGAAACGTTTGTTCATTTTCCTCTTCCCCTTTGTTCGTAAAGATGTATTTAAATTTACGAATGTTTGTAAACTAATCATACAACTTATACGAATACAAAACAATATCTTTTTCTTATTCTTTTTCTTATTCGTAAATGTGTACTTTTACGAATGATTAAAATTACTTTATCTTTATATATTAATTTATATAAAAAATTAACCCCCGATCATAAGAATAATCGGGGTGAATTTGCCTGTGACGAGACAGGCGACGTATTTTATTATATGTAGTTACAACATAAATATGTGCTTAGTTATGAAAAGAAGGGAACCGAGCTATATAAAATATGCTAAGTTCCCTTCTCAAGAAGAAATCACGTATTGAATTAATCGTGTGAGTTTGTCTACGACGAGGTAGACTAAGTAAAAGTTATCTTTATCTTAATTTAAGGATAGCTTGTCCTAATTAAAATGTCAACTGTCTGTTAGGTTTTCGCCAGTGAGATAAATTAACGATTTTAAATATCGAAAAGAGTTTTTAATCGAACAGACACTTTGTCGATATCATCTTCATCTATTTTACCCAGAAATTCGCCTAATCTTACTTTACTGACAGTAGTAATATGTTCTGTTTTAACAGATGAATCGCTATCTAAGAAATTGTATTTTGATTTTTTTAAAAAATAATGAGTGCTATAACGCGGAATAACAGTTCCTTTTTTGTTAGTTTTTGTAGCTAACTTAGATGATAAAGGGATTACTACAGCATTCGTATTGTTTTTGTTAAGGTTGTTATTAGAAATGATTAATACAGGTCTTCTTTTATTCTGTTCAGATCCTATATTTTCTCCTAGTTCGCATAAATGAATAGCACCTTGTACCATTCTTCTTTGCTTTTGGACCACCTCATCGTCAATCCACTTATGAGCTAAAGTTACTTTATTACTATGCCAGCGTGTTAGAGCTGCAGTTTTTTGTGTTTTCTTATCCAACGAAATCTCCTCCTTATATTGATTGTACTGGATAAAACGTGAAAAGAATAACACATCTTTATAAAAACATAATTTATTTATGAACGAACGAATATTTGCGTTAGTTAAGTTCGTTTGTTTTGTAAACAACCATAATGACGATAAGGCCCTTTTACACTCATGTTCCTTATCATTCCTTAACAATATTACCTTTCAATTACCGGTATATGGGCTTTGTTATTTATTAGTTATGTTGTGTTTGTTTTGTAATACAACATTAAAAAGGGTGCATGAGATGAGTACTCTATCTACATAAAAAGGTGCATTGTGTGCAATGGTAACGCTATTGGTAACATTACCTCTTTAGAACGCTCCGTAAAACATTCCATATTCCAATGGAGGAGTATGACAGTACTCCGCAAAAGTACTCCGTTAAATAAGATCTTCTTCACAAGAAAAAAAACGAGTGCCCAGTTATACGCACCACTCTTCTTGTACGTTTCTGTGAATGTTACCTGCTGGGCTTTTTACCAAATAAATCATGCGAAGAGCATAAGAGGTTTTTGTGCCCAACTAAGGGTTGGGACCAGGCAAAGCCTAGCTTAAACGTGGGGGCAAAGAAATAAATGATATGTCCCCTTGGTGTCCCCTCTAAATTTAATTGATGGCCACATCATGTCCCCTTATCACCGTCACTACTTAAACATAAAAAAAGACTCCCTAAACTTAGGGAATCCTACTTCCAAAACTTGTACCATTTCTTATCCTGCTTTGTTGAAGCCGTTTCTAACAAAACTCGTTTTTCTTCTTGCATTTCTCGGATAGCTCCCATTAATTGCTGATCTCGTTTTTCTAACTTCTCATCAATATAACGTTGCTGATCGTCTAATTTTTTTGCCATATTCTTTAATAATTCATTCTGCTGCTGAATCATTTCTTTAAGCTCATTATATCGCTCGTCATGTTGCTCATTTTCTGTTATAACATTCGTATCAACCTCTGACATATCTTTCTCTTTAACCCATGTCATAATTGCGTTACAAGCCTGTTTTAATGTCATATCAGGGTGTGATTTAATCTCGATTAATTTCCTTAACGTTATAACATCGTTATCAAGGAATCCTCTATGACCGTGCTCATTCTTATGAAATTTATAGCCGTGGTCCTCAAGCATGATACAATATTTACGTAAAGTTGATTCTTGAATTTTAAGCATCATCGCTACGTCTTTGCTTATATATATGGATTGAGAGCTGTCTGTTTTATCTGTCATAACGCTTCACCTCTACCAAAACATTCGTTATAACAATGATATATCCTTTTCCTTAATAATTCACGTATTACTCGTTTTCATTTTTAATTTCTATTATCCTCACGTGGGTAATGTACTTCGTTCGTATTAAAGTTCCAAGTGTAGGAATACATATTGTTTTACTATTTTTTATTAATTCCTGTAATGTTTTTAGACACTTTTCTGTATCCTCATAACGTGTAATTCTACCACTTACTTCCTTGCCATCAGATAAATAAAAAGTAATCTGATATGTATATTGTTCTTGTGTCATTTTATTCACTCGCTTTCTAAATATAAAAATCTATTATTGCACAAAAAAGACGTGGATCACCACGCCTTAATTGTTATTTAACCATTCTTTTACCATATCTAAGCTTTCTAACGCTTTTTCATCGCCACGATGCGCTGCAAGTATAAGTTTATGTAACAAAACTTCAAATTCTTCTAAAACGATGTTCACTTCACTCATAACATTGCACCTTCTTTGCTTTGAGCTTCTTCTACAAATTTATCCGCTAACTCCATCCATTCGCCATGTCGTTCCTGCTTAATAAGGTTTATCAATTCTCTCACTAGCTCAGATTGTTTTTCTAACGAAACACCACAATCTAAACAAGTATCTATAAATAAATTTAAAGTTTGTTCTTTAGTCATTTCATTCTTATTTTTCATGAAAATCCCCTCCAAGTTGTCAGCTTTTTTATACCTTCTTTTAACGCACTTTAGAAACATAAGATAATTCTCTATTAATAACCTTAACTATAGCTTCTGCTGCATTCTCTTTGGTGTAATCTTCATCTGAAAGTAAATCATGTGCAATCCAAGCTAAATCATTTACTAACTCCATTTTTTCTGCAAGATGTCCTAATTGTTCTTTTTGTGTTAACATATAATACATCCTTTCCATAGGGATAATGGGTTTAGAAAGAGTAGGAGGCGCAATCTCCTGCTCTTTCTTTGTTTTTACAATGTTACTTTGTAATTATTTGTTACTGTTCCATTCCTTTGAACCTCGATGAATCCCTTTTCTTCTAATTGTTTTACTAATCTTGTTACTGTAGCTCTACTCAAATTCGTGTAATTCTCTAATTCTGTAATTGAGAACGGAATAAACTTGTCGTTCGAGTAGATCGCTATCGTCAGTAAAACCAATTTTTCAGAAGACGAAATTTCATCTTTTTCCAATTCGAGAATGCGGTATAGTGATTTCATCATTAAACTATTAACCTCCTGTAAATCAACATGTAGTTTACATTCACTAGTATAACAGTGAGTATAGTTAAATGCAATACAATCGAAATAAAATTTAAAAATAATATAACCATATATGCAATCTTTATCGTTTCATCCAATCTGGAATAATTAATTTAATATTCTCAATTCCTAGAGCGTCTATTAACTTTACTCTTGCTGCATCCATCAATTTCTTATACTTATGTACTGACATACCCATTGCTAGGTAATGTTGCCTATCAGATTTGTAGTGGTCTCTATTTAAGTAACGCTCATAGATCAGCTTTCTTTCCTGTTTATTTAAGGAATTAACAGCATCCACGACAAAATGATAGAATGAATAGATTGAAACATTACTTCTCACCTCACAGAACTCTCTCAGACAGTCTATGAAACTTTTATAATGGTTTTGTATAGGATTATCATAATTTAGCTTATTTCGTCTTATACGTGGTTCTGTATCACCTTGTAAACGTACTTTGTAGAAACAATACACGTGAAAGATGTTTTTTAATGTATCCTTATTCATTCAAGTCCCCTCTATATAGAAAATAGACACCAAAAAATCGGTGTCTATTCTTGATAATTACTTTTAATTATGTTCCGTTCACTTACTAAGGTAAACATTATAGAAAATAGAATGTCTCAACCACTCTATTCTCTTACATTATCGTAAGACTTTCCCTTTGTATGGGTAAGTCTTCTCGTGAGATTCATCTGAAGTTGGGCCTACCATAAATGCATTTACGCCACTTCCGTCATATTCACGTTGTTTTTCTAATAACTCTCTTCTTAAATAATCCATAGCCGGCCCTGCTGCATAATTAACCTCTACAACATTAATTTTTATTAATTGCGCTAGCTTTTCGACTGCTGGCAAATAATATCCGTTGTAACGATAATGTTCACCTAAAACTTTATCGATACCTTCATGATGACTTTTAATCATTTCCTCTTTTGTATATTTGCTCTTGAATTTTAAATTTTTGTTAACCTTTTCTAATGAATCTCGTTTCATTTTAGCATTATGTAATGCTTGTGCTGCTCCGTCTACTTGCTCTTGTGTACACTTGCCACTACATTGATCTAATAGCATCTGCTCATAATTCTCTTCTAACGCTTCTATTTCTTCAAAAAGATTATAATAAGTACCAGATATATTAACTTTATTATCACGAAAATCTTTATACTCTTGTTCCAACTCTTGAACGCTTGGATTCACAATCTGAGAATGAATAACCTCTTTTGTATACACTTTAACAGGGAAGACAATCTCTTTATTCCCATCAAACTTCATCGTAACACCATCTTTATTTCGCTCAAACTCGATTGTCTTCGGATCTTCTACAACTACACTAATTTTATCTGCCATATTTCATACACTCCTGTTTTAATAGTTTTTAAATGCATCTATCCAATTTTGTTCCTGTTCCGTACGCTCTCTTTCACCATCCATAGCCCGCTGCCATCGCTTCTGTTCTTCTGTTTTTTCCGGCTTTATGGTTCCGAAAGCTAATCCCCATTCTTTTTGCTCATCCGTTAATTCTTTTTTCGATGTTTCATCACTGAATGCCGCTACCCATTGATTCTGCATCTCTGTTTGATTGTTTTCTTTTTGGCTCATCTAATGTCACCGTCCCTTTAAATATTTGTAAACATGCTTCTGTATAAGATGAATCTCTCTTTTCAATGTGGTTCTTCCTGGTCACAAGCGCTTCTTTCCCAATCTGATAATCTATAATATCCTGTACAATAAAAACGCCCTTAAACTCTTTCCTAGACGTTGTAGCGATAGGTTGTTTATACTTTTCTACTAAATCACTTATAATCTCTGAAACAGCACGCTTGTCTTTTATCCCTGCACGTGCCATAATTTCTTTAGTTGTTATTGCGTTAGATCTCCCTAAAGGTAGTATTGAGAGTACCACCTTATGTAAATGAGGGAGCTCTTTTTTTATGTCTTTTTTCATATCAATACCCCATTTTTTGATGATGAATTTCATCCATAGTTGTAATTAATTCCACCTTTATATCAAACATTAATTCGTCATTTCGATTCATTAATTCTTCAACAAATTTAAGATCATCTTCAAAAACACTATCCTCTTTACGTCCTGCTTCATCCCACTGCTCTAACATTTCATCTCTACGACCCATTAACTCAATACCTACTTTTTCTAAATGCTTCAATAATTCACTCTGTTGCTTCCCTTTAATAACAGTGTCCATTTTTACTTCTGACATGCTTGTACCTCCATTTCTTTAGCTTTCTTTTCCCAATATCTATCGTTATATTGCTTTACCTTATCTGGGTTGGCTGCTCTCCATCTTCGTAAATATGCGTTTTTCGCTTCTTTTAAAGAATTTTTTTCTTTTCCCATAATTCCACCTCTCTTGTTTTCTTTTTCCTTTTCTTAATTATATCATGATGGTATTTACAGAAACACTGTTCTAATGGTATGATTAACTGTTTGCGACACACAAATATGATTTAAGATTAAATTCCATTACAATAAAAAAGAGACTACAAAATAACTCATAGTCTCTACTAATTTTAAAAATATAGAAGGAATTCCCTTACGTCATACGAATTAAAATTGTGTATAATGATGTTAGAAAATCCTCCGTTATTTGGTTAATGGTGGTAAGGATAGCCTTTTTTCAAACTTGCCGGAATGAGTAAGGCTATTCGCTCATGACTTGCTTCCAATATTTTTGGAACGTCTTACGACTAAACACTGTATAGTCACTTTCTTTTCTGACCTGTTCTGGTGCTTCTGATACCGTAACAGGTTTTTCTTTTGTCTGTAATTCCTCTATGAATTCTGCATACGCTTCATTAACTTCATCAAAATTAATCTCTTCATCGTCTTTTAAATTATAAAAGATGCCATATCCTTGTATTTGCCTAACCTTAAACAATGCATAATACAACGTTTTGAATTGCTTATAACTCAATGTTTTACCGTCTTCCGTTGTTGCTTTTGTCATGTACTTAAATATCTCTACAAAATCGTTTTCGCTAAACTTGTCCAACTGGCATGAATAACCTTTTTTAAGTGACTGTATCGCTGTTTCTGTTATCCGTTTACCATTTATAATCAAATACCAAACCTTCTGTATCAAAACCTCTATATCACTAAATAAACGCGCCTCACGTTTTCCAGTGAAGTCTATTGAATAAACATTTTTATGTTTTCTTATCATGCAATCATGGAATTTATTAACCTTTAAAACAATAAGAGCATGATAATGTGGATGATACTCATTACCGTTAAATGTTATTTCTAGAGATCGTATAGCGCCTTCATATTGTAAAACTTCAAAATCAATTCCCTTTATTTTCTTTTTGCCTTTGAAATACTCAATTAAACGAGCAAAAGCTTTTTGCATCTTGCTTAGTGTATCTTTCAATTCATCGCCTTTAACATTAGGAATAGTTAGCGTTAATTGATACATATTTTCCGCGTAAGGTTGAATAAGTGGTATGAATTTACCCATGCGTGAAGCTTGTTTAACCTTTTTACAGTTGTTACAAAACTTGTCCTTGCAAAGATTAGTTCGTTTAAACTCTTTTAATCTATGTTCATGATATTTGTCTATAATCCAAAAATCATTGCAACCTTTAACGTTTTCCTGCTTCTTCTTCATTCCATCATCGCGTGATTCTTTATGTAGTCGTTCATAATACGAGACTATAACGTCATTAAATTCCCTATTATCAATGATTTGCTTTAAAAATTTATCATCTATTTCAGTTGAATTTATAAATTCCTCATGATTCAATTTCTCACCTCATTTCTAGTGGAATTTTTGGAAGGCTTTTTAAGCCTTATTAGCAATAAGTCACATAGCTTAAACCCTTGATATGACTATGATTATCGACGATTTGTCATTACTAGAAAACTAGAGAAATAGCCGACTTATTTCTAATATATCAAGTAATAGAAGAAACTCATTTTTTAAACGAAACATTAAAACCTTCCGTTGCACTCGGCCACGTTACACTAGGTGTCCCCAAAACATGTTGTTTTGGAGAGCATAAAAGTGTTTGGGGCTTGTGGTGTATGTCTGCTCCTTATTCTCGTGCTACGCACTGCGATACCGCTAGACAATGACAGCTGTAGTATAAGCCCCACGAATAACCTAGACCGTATACAAATCTTCTCCTTGTATCTTAGTCCGGACTTAATACAGCTTGTCCATCTTATTTCAATAATTCTTCTACACTGATTCCTCTAGATCGTATCCATGCTGCTAACTTATTACGTTCTGCTAATAATCCATCATACTTTTCCGCTTTTTCCTTTTGTTTTTGTCTGCGTCTTCTTGCATTCGCGTTGATTTGTTCCTTATTCGCCTTTCTATATTGCTTATGATATTCTCTCTTTGGGTTATCTAATGTAATCATGTCTTTATCTAACATATCTTTACCTTCCTTTCTAATTTTCCAATAAAAAAAGGCACCTCGAATAATAGAGGTACCTTTCAATGTATGTAAAAACTACGAGTTTACTTAAAGTATTGTCAAAATGAAAAATACATTGTAAACTTGTCACATAGGAAGTTCGCTGAATGAGAACTTTTTTTTCGTATTAAAGTGATACAATTTGTATCTATATTTTTTCTCTCAAGGTTAACTAAGAGTGAATTTTTTATAGTTTACAACTTGACCTATAGTACTTTTTCATACGTTAAATAAGGTTGTTAATTCAACCTTAAATATAAATGATACCTTATTATTTGATTGTCAAAGATCGATAAAACAGGTGTCAATCCATAAAAAAAATAATCGTTTAAGATGATTCGTAAAATCATCGATGACCAATATGTATTCGCAGTACATTTTGGTCGAAAAGTGTCGTCAAACACAAATTTTCTAATAGTGGTGGTACACTATTGGAGCAAAGAAGCTGAGCGGTGGTACGCTTAGCTTTTTTTCTTTCTCTTTACTCGTTACAAACTATTATACTAACACTAA
>NZ_JAQFUL010000129.1:0-9380 GCF_027716265.1 Bacillus cereus group sp. Bc031 | reverse complement strand
GACCGCGACAACTTCATGACAGCAGAAAAAGCTTTAGAATACGGTTTAATCGATAAGATCTTTACAAATCGTTAATAACTAAATTACTGAGGCAACCCTATAGCGCCTTGTCTAAATACCTATACAGCGTGGTCTTACTGATACCAGTTACCACTGTAATTTGCTTAATTGTATAGTCTTTACTCTTATACATCTTAACAGCCATTTCCACTTTATCTTCTTTCTTAGTAGGTCTCCCACCTTTCTTTCCTCTTGATCTTGCTGCTTGAAGACCAGACTTTGTTCGTTCACTAATAATATCTCTTTCTAGTTCAGCGATGCTTGCCATTGTACGAAAGAAAAACTTTCCCATTGCGGTTGAAGTGTCAATACTGTCAGTAATTGATACAAAATGTACACCCATATCGTTAAATAATTCGCTCAGTTCTATCAAATGTTTTGTGGAACGTGAAATACGGTCAAGTTTATATACAACAATTTTATCGCCACTTCGTAAAACTTTTAAAAGGTCTTCTAATTGAGGCCTATCTCTTCGTGTGCCAGTTAATTTTTCTTTATAAATCTTCTCAACCCCGAATTGTGTTAATGCATCAACTTGCATATCTAGGTTTTGTTCCTCCGTACTCACTCGCGCGTAACCAAAAATCATAATTAATCACCTACTAAAAACTATTTATATGAATATATTAGCACCAAAAACGGTGTTTGTTATTAAAAATGTTACTTTGATTTTGGGAATGAGTTTTGGTACCAAAGATCAGGGTAAATAGAGTGTGTTTTGCTCCAATAAGGACCAGCCCCATAAATGTCCGTTTATGGGGCTAATTTTATTAAACTAACCAGCCGCAGTATGACTGAAGAGAGCTCTTTTATTTTTGTTCCGCAATAGGGCCAGATTGTTGAATAAGGATTGTAGTTAATTATGGTTTTACATACAATTATTGAACTATTGGAAGATAAGTTTAATATCAACCTCGGTGAGCTTTTCATAAGTAAATGAGGTTCTTCACAAGTAATTCGTGAACTAATCAACTGCCCCAGTTCGTTTTATTTCTACCTTAATATTTGGTTTTAAATTTAATGTGGAATACTTTCCTCTCAAATCTTTTTCATTTAAATTGGAATATTTTCTTATACTTTTTATTTTTCTTCCAATGCCAATTGGATCAGTATTTAATTTTCTAAACTTCTCAAGAATATCCCCGAATTCTTTGTTTAGTTCTTCTTCAATTATTAGCTCCATTTTTTTTATTGATTCCTTATTTTTAAGAGTAACAGAAGGCTGTAATTCTATAGTTGAAACTAAAATAGATGCATTTAAATTAACCGACTCTTCCTGAGATAATTCAACATTTCCGCGGTACTTTATTGGGTGAATTGTAATATTAAATTTATCTCCTTTTTGCTTTTCGACTAGTTTTATTCCCTTTTCTTCTAATACCTCTGCAGGAATATTTAAAGTTATATCCCCCAAAAAAGCATTATGATCGGTGAATAATTTTATATACAGGGTTTTTTTCATGGAAATAGAACCAACCATTTTATCATCCCTAAATAATGCAACCCCATCTAAATAGGGTGCTACACCATTCTCATTCGATAGAATAGGTAAGGTAGGATCGATACCAATTTCATATAGTGTGGAAATAAAATCATGCAAGTTGGAGTTTATTAACATTTCCTTCTTTTCGTGCTTATCTAATAATTGATAAATATATGACCCCATTTCAGGGTATTCTTCATAGTTTTTATTATTAATTGTACTCTCAGCATTGTTTGTAATTGCCAAAAAAATTAAAGATCCGATGCTACTATCTCGTTGCATTGTATCTAGAAAAGATGAAATCCCTATCATTTCTGTCATATATTTATCAAATAAAATTGTCCTTAATTGACCAGAAGTAAGGTCGTGGCTTGTCTGTTGTTCTAAATTTTGTCTTATTTGTTTGCTTGTAGTTCCGACGGCAGAAAGGGTTACACTCGTCTTTTCTTCTTTACGGTCGAATTGTAACAAGCTAATAGTGCCTTTGTATGTATTCTCATCAAGTAAGTCAAAACCAATAATAGTTAAAATTCCTTGCCTTTCTAATATTTTTTCAGGTGGCATACATGCCGTACAGAGAAAGAAACAAAGTAGTAGAATAAGCCGTATTTTCATTTTTTCAACTCCGTTTTGAACGTGAAAAGATTTTAGATTTAATGATTGAAATGAAATATAAGAATATTGGATAGATAAACCATAGGTAAAAGCCTACTTGACCAACTTTATCAATCAAAAGGTTATTGTCGACTCTTTTTGTGATAAAAAAACTCGTGATAAAAATGATTATTGAGATTACCCATATTCCATGTTTTAGTTTTAAATGAAATATTTGTTTAACTCCTTTGGAAGAAATGAATAGGATTATACATAAATTTGGAAAAATAACTAATATCCATAATGAAACTGCTATAGATTCAAAGCGCTCAATAAATGGAAAATGGACAGCGCTTATCATACTGACAATAGGCCAGATCTGTTTTTCTAATTCTTTAGGGCTAAAAAATAATATGGAAATAACAGTTGCAATTAAAACAAGAAGTGTGGTAAACCAGATTGCTAATTGACTGAATAGAAGTAGTTTTTTTTTCTCCTTTATAAAAGGAAAAATAAAAAATAAAGTCTCAAAACCCAACATTGTATAACTGCTTTTAAAAACTCCTTTCATCATTTCTGACGGAGTTGTCGACATGATGGGTAAAATTCTAGTTAAGTTTATGGAATCAAGTGGTTGATACATCACAAATAGCAGCCATATAGTCATTAAAAAGGATAAGAAGCATATCCCTGCAACTACTCTGAATCCACCTGATACTGCATAAATTGTTATTAATAATAGTGCTAAAGTGCCTACCCATTCATAAACTCCTTCATATCCCCATGTTAGGGACAATTCAACATAACTGATGATGATAGAGTAATGTACAGCAATAAAGTAAATGACAATTAAGGTATTGATGATACTTCCTATAAAGCGACCAAATAAATTTTCGTGTATTTCATAAAGATTACAGTTTCCATGTTTTTTAAGTATGCTAATAATAATCCAAGTGATAATACTAATGAATAGACCGGATAGTAAAACTGAGATCCAAGCATCTTTCTTAGATTCAAGATAAATAATTTTCGGGACTCCAAGTATGCCCATACCAATTTGCGAAGTGTGTATGATAAAGAAAGCCATATAGACATTTACAAAACTAATATTTGATTTCATTATCCACCTCAAAATTCATCTAAATCTTTTTCTGTTTTTTTAAATCTCCACCTTGTGCGGAATGAATCTTTTGGGCGATTGACAACAGGACGTCTCATATAAAAATGGTGGGGTAGACGTATTAAGAAGTATTTTATATCCTTAATCCTAAAAGGGTATAGAGGTGCAAGATAAGGTTTGTTTAATGATGTCAATTTTAACAAGTGGACCATCATTACACAGACACCGATAATAATCCCATTTAATCCCCAAACACCTGCTAGAATAATGAAAGGAAATCTAGCAATTCTTATAGCAGTGCCCATTTCATAAATAGGAGCCGTAAATGCCCCTAATGCACTAAATGCCACAATAATAATTAAAATGTTGCTAGATAAACCTGCCTCAACAGTTGCTTGGCCAATAACAATACCTCCAACAATCCCCATTGTTTGCCCTACTTTTGACGGAAGGCGTGCCCCAGCCTCTCTAAGTAATTCAATTAATAATTCGAGTAAAAGTGCTTCTAGCAAAGGTGGAAAAGGAACTTGTGAACGTGATTGCCCAATTATAAGTAACAATTTAGATGGAATTAGTTCAGAGTGAAATGTCATGGTTGCAACATAAAATGCTGTAAGAAATAGTGACCCTGCCATAGCAAATAATCGTATAAATCTTATAAAAGTACTTAAGGACCATCTCAAATATATGTCTTCTGTTGATTCAAAAAACGAAAAAAAATTAGCAGGTCCAATAATAGCAATTGGACTTTCATCTATAAGAACACCAATCCGTCCGTTTAAAATAGAGTAGAGGAATCTATCGGGCAACTCTGTTAATATAAACTGTGGAAAAAATGAGTAATGATTATCTTCAAGACATTGTGCCAATACTGAACTGTCACTTATATTATCAGTTTTTATATTTTCAAACTTCTCCTTAAGTGTTTTAAGTGTGTCATCATCCGCTATATCTTTAAGATATATAATTCTTACTTGCTTCTTAACACGTTCTCCTATTTTTAATTCATCTGTACACAAATTAGAATCATTTAGATTTTGTCTTATAATTTTAATGTTAGAAGATAATGATTCTGTAAATGATATTTTAGGACCGTATACCAATGATTCTGTTTCTGCTTTCTCAATAGATCTTTCAATAGGGTTGGCGCAATTTACCATAAATGCTTTACTTTCGTCTGATAAGTAAATATAAGCGAATCCATTTAAGAGGGAAGAGATAATCTCTTGTTCCTTAAGGTTTTTCTTTACTTCGTTCATTGGTATGTTTTTCAATAAATAAGAGTAAGTTATGTATTCTATCGGAAGTTGTTGAATGTATTTAATTACATACTCATTTAGAAACTCTTGTTTAATTAAATTTTTCATGAAAATAACTTCGAGACAATCTCCACCAACTTCAAGTGTTCTACACATTAAGTCTGGTGATTCGTTGAGGATGTATTTAATTTTTTCATAATTAGGGCAGTTATTTTTATTTAGATGGAGTGTCATTTGAATCATATCCTTCAATAGTTTTTTTTTAGTATTTGAAGTAGGAATCATTTTATACTTGTTTTAATAAAGAAGTAAGGATTGAGAGTAATTTTAGGACCTATGGTTCTGAAACGAATATGGAACAAGGAATTTTAGATGGTAACCAACAACATGTTGTAGAAATCAATTGGCCAGAACTAGCTGGTATATATGAGGTTGAATTTAATGAAATGTGGGGCAGTTCTACATTATCTTTTGATAAAGTAAATTCTAACATCAGTACTCGTAAAATCGATAATACAACACATGTTATTGATATTAACGGTAAAACACCGGAGGCGCGTTCGAAGTGTTTGTAAAACAGCAATCTCATAATTGATTCGGTTAACCCTCTCCATTCCCTTACTATCCGTCTCAATAATGATATCCTTCCATTTGGGCTGGATCACTCCTTCAATAGAAATTTCGTCATTAGCTGCAAAAAAACGTTGACCACTATCACCATATTCTCGAATTAGTTGAAGAGCTTCAATGACAGGTTGATGAGATTGATTATTAGATCTGAACGTAAGATTTTTTAAGATATTACAGAAAGCAATCCGATAATGCCCCCGATAGGAAGAATGCATCTTTATATAGATTTTTTCTTTGTATTCTCGGTGATTTCTTGTCATGTCTTTAATAATATCCCGAATTGTTGAAGCGCCTACAATCGGATATAGAGTATCTTGAATAATTCCATCTGGATGATTAACCGTCGCTTTTAATAAGTTGATAATATGTTTATTTTTCCCTTGAACCCTTTCCAACTCTTCTACTGCTTCTTTACGGGTAGTATTCTTGGCCTTATTTCCGAACTTGAGAGTGATTTCATCCAACAGATCAGCTAAATAGTCGATAACTTCAGCATGACGATGCCAAAATAAGATGGCAAGTAAGGTGTAGCGAATGGGTGCTGGATGTGCTCACAATTCCGTTACAGTCTCAGTAGCTGCACGAAGTCGATATTTCTTTAGTAATTTTGGAGTCATATGATGAAACAAACCATTAGGAATTTGGAGATGTCGTATAGCTAACAGTTTTTTAACCTCCATCTCCATCGCATTTACACTTGGTTTACGAGGAGAAGATAATAGTTGACGAAAAGTTAAAATGTCGGTTTCCTCTCCATCAGAATCCTCATCAGCATGGGACTCAAGTAAAGCATCTAACCGAGTGCACGTCTTAGCAGATAATTGCTGATATGTCATTTTATATAAGCTCTTTTCAAAAGTATCAATGGCAGAGTCAATCATACGCTTTAAGCTCCCAATAGAAGGAGGTTCAACTTTCCATTTACGAAAGAGACTGTATGCTTGGTTTTTTAAATAGTCTGTATCATGTGTAGACTGAACTTGTTCTTCTAACCATTGTCCCAAACGATCATTATCTGTACGTGTAAGCTCCTGAAATCCAAAAAAATCCCTTATATTTTTTCGATGTCGGGTATAAGTCTTTTCTTTTCCACCCCAACTATATTCATCAAATTGATCATGCGAAACATCAAGCTGTTTCGCTATGTACTCGATCACTACTTTTGGGATGTCTTGCTTTTGGCTAGGGAATCTAGCTTTCTGTTGGAAATACTTTAGTAACACGGCAAAGCCCAAACGGTTCGTTTCTGTTTTATTCCCCATAGATAGATGTAGTTCATTTGGCATTAACATAAAGTTTGCTAAAAGCTCTTCTTCATTCCAATTTTTCTTCACTGGTTCTCCCTCTGATCTACATGTTTTTTTAATAGTATAATTTCAAACATAGAGACCATCAAGATAACTAAGAAAAGCAGCAAAGCTAAACCATTTTCCTTTTATTGTAATATATCTGACGGACTAGAGCAGTAACCCTGTGATTAAGCCTGAAAGAATATAGAATGACATTTAAGCACCTACATCAATTGGCTTTGGAAAATGGTGATGCCATTCATCTACTACATGAATGCATAGATTTTCTAAGAAAAAACAAAATCATACTGCCTGCTATCACTACACTTGAAAGAATAGTGTGGGAAGCAAGGGCAATGGCTGAAAAGAAGCTATTTAACACGGTTAGTCAATCCCTAACAAATGAACAAAAAGAAAAACTTGAAGATATTATTACCTTGCAGCATTCGTCAGAATCCAATAAAACGATATTGGGTTGGTTAAAAGAACCACCGGGACATCCTTCACCCGAAACCTTTTTAAAAGTAATAGAACGACTCGAATACATACGAGGAATGGAATTAGAAACGGTGCAAATTAATCATTTGCACCGCAATCGCCTGTTACAGCTGTCTCGCTTGGGTTCAAGATATGAACCTTATGCATTCCGTGATTTTCAGGAAAATAAACGATATTCAATACTAACCGTCTATTTATTACATCTTAATCAAGATTTGACGGATAAAGCTTTTGAAATTCATGACAGACAAATACTTAGTCTCTTATCAAAAGGTCGTAAGGCTCAAGAGGAAATTCAGAAACTGAACGGTAAAAAGCTGAATGAGAAAGTTATACACTTTACGAACATCGGACAAGCTTTGATCAAAGCAAAACAGGAAAAATTAGACGTTTTTGAGGTTTTAGAATCCGTTATTGAATGGAATTCTTTTGTCTCTTCGGTCGAAGAAGCCCAGGAGCTTGCACGTCCTGCTGACTATGATTATTTAGACTTACTGCAAAAACAATTTTATTCACTAAGAAAATATACGCCAACGCTATTAAGGGTGTTGGAATTTCATTCTACAAAGGCAAATGAGCCACTTTTACAAGCTGTAGAGATTATCCGAGGAATGAACGAATCCGGAAAACGAAAAGTACCTGATGACTCACCTGTGGATTTTATTTCAAAACGTTGGAAAAAGCATTTATACGAGAATGATGGTACAACAATCAATCGTCATTACTATGAAATGGCTGTTTTAACAGAACTTCGGGAGCATGTTCGGGCAGGAGATGTTTCCATTGTTGGCAGCAGACAATATAGAGATTTTGAGGAATATTTGTTTTCCGAATTTACATGGAATCAAACGAAAGAGAATACGAGATTATCAGTTAGTTTATCATCCGAAGATTATATAACGGAGAGAACCAGCAGCCTTAATGAAAGGTTAAAGTGGTTAACTGCCAATTCCAACAAGTTAGATGGAGTTTCTCTTGATAAAGGAAAGCTGTCACTTGCACGCTTAGAAAAAGATGTACCAGAAGAAGCAAAAAAATTTAGTGCAAGCCTTTATCAGATGCTACCAAGAATAAAATTAACCGATTTACTGATGGATATTGCTTATATAACAGGATTTCATGAGCAATTTACTCATGCTTCCAATAATCGAAAACCGGATAAAGAAGAAACGATTATTATTATGGCTGCCCTTTTAGGAATGGGAATGAATATAGGTGTAAGCAAGATGGCTGAAGCAACACCCGGACTTACATATAAGCAATTAGCCAATGTATCTCAATGGCGCATGTATGAAGATGCAATGAATAAAGCCCAAGCCGTATTAGTAAATTTTCATCACAAATTACAATTGTCTTCCTATTGGGGAGACGGTACAACATCCTCATCAGACGGTATGAGAATGCAGTTAGGTGTTTCATCACTACATGCAGATGCAAACCCACATTATGGAACTGGAAAAGGAGCCACCATCTACCGTTTTACTAGTGATCAATTCTCTTCTTACTACACAAAGATTATTCATACTAATTCAAGGGATGCGATTCATGTTTTAGATGGTTTGTTGCACCATGAAACGGATTTAAACATAGAAGAGCATTATACAGACACAGCTGGTTACACAGATCAAATATTCGGACTGACTCATTTATTAGGATTTAAATTTGCCCCAAGAATAAGAGATTTAGCAGACTCAAAATTATTTACAATAGATAAAGCAAGTGAGTATCCAAAATTAGAAGCCATTTTACGTGGACAAATAAATACAAAGGTCATTAAAGAAAATTATGAGGATGTTTTGCGATTAGCTCACTCAATAAGAGAAGGAACAGTTTCAGCATCCCTTATTATGGGGAAACTAGGATCTTATTCAAGACAAAACAGCTTGGCTATAGCCTTACGTGAGATGGGTCGAATAGAAAAAACAATTTTTATTTTGAATTATATATCGGATGAATCATTAAGAAGAAAAATACAAAGGGGATTAAATAAAGGAGAAGCCATGAACGGATTAGCAAGAGCTATTTTCTTCGGAAAACAAGGTGAGCTTAGGGAACGGACTATACAACATCAATTGCAAAGAGCCAGTGCTTTAAACATAATCATCAATGCTATTAGTATTTGGAATACCTTACATCTAACTAAAGCAGTTGAATATCAAAAACAGTCTGGTAGTTTTAATGAAGAATTATTACACCATATGTCGCCTCTAGGTTGGGAACATATTAATCTACTAGGAGAATATCATTTTAATTCGGAGAAAGTGGTCTCGTTAGATTCTTTAAGACCATTAAAACTTTCTTAACGTTGTAAAAATGGGGGAATCGTCAGGAAAATAGGCTTAGCGTTGTAAATCCGCATTTTCCTGACGGGACCCCATGCCCATCAACTTAAGAATTTTCACTACCCCCAAGTGACAAAAAACGTTATTCTTTCTAAAAAGCTAGCT
>NZ_JAQFUL010000128.1:0-9552 GCF_027716265.1 Bacillus cereus group sp. Bc031 | reverse complement strand
GGCATTGAACAAACTATTGTTTGTTCCTGCCAACCGGCGAGGGAGCCCCTCAAGGATTGAGGGGTTGGGGAGTTCGAATGATGGGGTCTGGGGAAGAGTTCCCCAGTGGGTTTGGGCAACGCCCAAGGTTTTGTTTTTGCCACGTGTAATGTGGCTCGGCAAAGCCGAAAAGCGTCGCAGACCCCTATCGATTTTGATGCGAAAGCGTCAAAATACGTATAGGGTTACTCTAATTGACACCATTTCGTCGCTTTGCTAGACTTATGGTATCAATTAATCTAGGGAAAGTGGTGGCACTTTATGTTGGGTTCTATCTCATTTAATCAATCTCACCAAAGTTCATTAAGCCACAATAATAGGGAAAATATTCATGGGAATCCTGGCATTGATCCAGCTAGGTCAGAGGAGAATATTTACTTTGTTCAAAAGGACATCCGAAGTGTATACAAGGATGTCTTTCAAGAAGCGGTGGACAAGTATAACGAGAAGCAAAAACGGAATGACCGTAAGATTGAGAATTACTATGACAAAATACATAAAGATGATAAGACGCATGAGCAACGAGAATTGGTCGTAGCGATTGGAGAAGGTAAAGACGACCCGAAGTATAGGGAAGCTAAGAAAGAAGCGTTAAAACGGTATGCTGAAGCGTTTCAAGAGCGGAATCCCAATCTGGCAGTCTATAACATGGTTTTACATGATGACGAAGCAAATCCACATTTACATATTAACTATGTACCGAACTTTGAAAGTAGTCGAGGATTAACGAGGCGTGTCGGAATGGATAGAGCTTTGCAACAACAAGGTGTCGAAGGAACGGGAAGAAAGTTAATTGCGCATTGGAGAGAAAGGGAAACCGCTTATATAGAGCAATTGGCTAAAGAATATATTCCGAATTTTGAACGTGCTAATGTAGGTTCACATAAGTACATGAAAGTCCGTCAATACAAGGAGTATGCAGAAGCAAAGTCAACTATTGAAAATCAAGTAGAGGAAAAAGAAACTAAGTTACAAACGATTGACGATCATTTAAAAAATGTTGAAGAGAAAACAAACGAATTAGAAATGACGAAAAAGAGTTTGGAAAGTGATGTTGTTGATACGTACAAAGAATTAGAGATAGTAAAGCAACAGGTAGAGAGTGAAAATGAAAAGCTGCAGCTAATTGGCCAGCGTCATGTGGAATTAGAAAAAAGAGTAGAACAAATGCAAAAAGAATTAGATAGTGCTAGTGATCGAGTGCCAAATGAACCTGTTAAAATTCCATTTTTACGTAAAGAAGTAGTAGTAGAAGTACAGGATAAAATGTTTGGAAAAGCTGAAATTACAAAGAAACAGACAAGAAATTATGTGTTATCACCAGAACAATATCAAGAAGTAACAAAGCAAGTGAATGCAGCGGTCACTATCAAAAAGGATCATGAGCGTTTGAGAGAAACAGACTTTGTGAAAGAGTATGAAAGTTTAAAAATGACTGCAGAAGGTTGGATGAAAGAAAATAGAACATTGAAACAGGAAAAAAACCAGTTGCAAAAAGAGGTTGGCCTATTAAATAGAGAAATTAGCTCATTAAAAGCTCATATAAAGGGTTTGCAGACAAATATAAGAGTTTTATATGTACAAACGAAAAAAATTTTTAAAGAGCAATTTAAGAGGTTTAGAGAGATTGTTAAAAATGAATTGGGTAGCAAGGGAGTAGATAATCAATTTGAACGTGAACATAAGAAGGAAATGAATAAACATAGAGGGTTGGATATGGAAAGATAGATATAATAATGGTGAAAAAGAATTGATTTTTAATAGATGGAAACCTTTAACAACATATTTCATGTTATTATATAGAAAGACGAAAAAACCGCCCAAAGTCTTGGCGGACAGGCGGTTTTTCATAATAAGGTTGGGATCAACCAATATATATTCTATATACATTCTAACATATAAAAGTTGATTCCTTCCACTAAGGGAGAGAATTATTTTATGACAAAAGTTGTAGATTTTGGACAAGCTGAAAAAAAAGCGAAATTAAGAGATCGGAAGATTGATAGTATTTATGATCAGTTGCAAGCCGGTGGTTATTCAGAAGAAGAGAAAGCAATGCTCTTACAGTTATTAAGTAAGGCGACTGGCGGAGAAGAATATTTCATTGCAAAAAAGAAAAAACCAACGGATCGGGTGAGATTTGTGCAGATTATAATGGATAATATGGAATATTTAAATGGTATTGGATATTTCACTAATGCAGAGCAAGCGTTTTTGTTGCAAATTTCTTCTTATTTGGAATTTAAAACTAATGTAATTATTGAAAAAAATAATAATGATAATGAAATTGATACTAATGCAGCAACGCCTAGCTATTTAGCTGAAAAGCTTGGTAAAACAAGAGAAAGTGTTTCTAAAACAATGAATTCCTTGTTAAAGAAAGGTGTTTTAGGGGTTGCAGAAGCAGGAATGACAACTGATGATGGAAGGATTTGCACAAGTCGTACATGGTTTGTAAATCCTAATATTATGTGTTGTTCTCCAAAGGATAGTGTTGATAGGGCAACTCAACATATTTTTAAAAGGTCATTAAGGAATTTTAAGGTTAAGGGTGATACTAAAAAACATAAATTACCTATTTATTTATTTTAGATGTCAATTTTACTATTGACATCTTTTTTTGTGCTGTTTTTTCCATTTTTTAGGTGTGAAAAAAAAATCACACAGGTGTGAAAAAAAATTCACACCCTATGTCGTATAAACCCTTGTTATTACTGGATTTCTTTACTTTCCTCTTCTCACTCTTATATATAGAGCTAAAAGTTCCGCAAGGAACAGGTCGTATTTTTGAGCAAACAACGCTCAAAAATCTCCACCTTCATAATAAAAAAGGCGGTTCGTTCATCCTCACCTAAAGACTAACGTCTTTTCTTTTTTATTATGTCCTTGCAAAACTTTTTTCGGCTGGTTTTTAGCTTTCACCAAGCCGAACAGACCAAAAACGAGGTATAGTTGCTCGACTTGGACTAGCAATTATACCAGCCGAACCGCTTAGATCAATCGCTTAAAAATAGTTCTTATAGAATATGTTGATACGTAATACGTGGGGTTTCGCCCCCACACGACGAGCCAGCACTCACACCCAAAAACAAGAACATCGTTTAAAATCAAAAACATATGTATGTTTAATATCATATGTTTTACAATCTTGGTTCATTAAAGAAGGCTGCGGAAACAGTTGTTCTTTAATAAAAATAAAATAAGCTGTCCATATTGGCAGCTTATTTACATAATTCTCGAAAGCGGAAGTAAATTGTAAAAGGTTGGAATGATTATATCCAACCTCTTTTTATGAACTCTTAATTATATAACAGTTGATGTTATTTTGATGGCTTTATAGCATCAACTATAAGAGAAACAAAACCAAGCTCTCCATCCTTATTTCTATGATCAAAACGCTTAGATCTGTAAATAAATCCTTGTTTTTCATCCCATTCATGGAAATGAAAATCTTTATTCTCATCACAATATTCTAGAAGCTTTACCTCGAAACCGGCTTCTTTAAACATGGAAGTTATAGTTTTAAAGTTATGTACAATTTTATGACTTGCTGCTGGATGATCCTTAGGCCCTGGTCCACCTACTTGTACTCCATTTTGATAATCTTCATCTGGGAAAAAACCATCGGGAACAGCACAACGGATATAACCACCAGGTTTTAGAAAATCAAAGCATATTTTTGCAGCTTCTTTCCCTTCTTCATAGGTTAAGTGTTCCCATACATGTTCAGCTAAAATAGCTGTTACGGTGTTAGGTGAAAATTTTCCCTCCCAATCATCCCGTTTTAACAAGTTTAGTTCTGTCTCTTCTGTTTGTATCCATTTAGGATTGTTATTGTATTCTCCAGCACCAACAACCACTCTTATCTCTTCTTTTAAAAGCATAAGGTCATCTCCTTTACAGCATTTATAATCAAATACTTCACTTTGTATTATACCGTTTTATCTTAAAATTAAGAAATGTATATTATATTCGTGTTCGGTTAACATAACATCTCATTATCGGTAGCAAATCTTTTGCTAGAATCCTTGTCTATACAGTGATTCTTCTTTTTTTGTTTGTTTATTTGGTATACATGATTTTATACATCGTTGATGTAGCGGGGATTCTAGGGATTCTCGCTATTCTTTTTTTGCATAAAATCTTGTATATAGAAAAAAGATTTTGATGTTATTATCGAGAAGTAATACATATCGGTGTTAAAATCGGAATGTATTTCGGAAATTAAATCGTTTTTAAAATCGGTTTTTATATCGGTTGTAAGTACATTTCGATTTTGATTGGAATGTTGATTTAATCGTATTTTTTAAGTGAAAAACGAATTCCGTTTTTGGGGGAGGAATAAAAATTGGAACTAAAATCGGAAATGCATACACCGAAAATTGTTGCGGATCTTTTAGGAATTACACCTGATTTGTTAAAGGTATGGTCAAATGAATTTAATATACAAACGGAGCGAAGTCAGGGAGGACATCGCAGATACTCGAAGGAAAATATAGAAGAATTAAAAGGAATAAAAGAAAAAATACAGGCTCAAAAATGGTCTTACGATCAAGTTCGGTCATGGCGAAACGGAGAACTTGATTCGTTTGTTTCAAAAGAAGAAAAATCAGAATTAGAAAAGAAACTGAATGAAGTATTAGAAAATCAACAGTTACAAAATCAATTTAATCAAGTACTCGTTCAGAAATTGCAAGAAATTACGAATGAATTGGTTACGACAAAAGAGCATTTAGCAAATACAGAGAAAAAATTAACTGAAGTAGAAGGTAAAAACAATGAATTAGAAGTTTTTATAGAGAAGAAGCTAGAGAAGCGAGATCAGTTATTGCTTGAAAATATTAGAGATATGCAGGCGCAAAATCAGAAACAAAAACGGAAAGGTTTTTTCGGTTTGTTTAAAAAGTAAATTTGTCCGGTATTTTATGTAGGGTTCTAATGTCGGAAAAAGAAGAATAGAAATATAGCATACATAGAATAAGGGAATGCAGTATAGATCAGTCTACAAGCATTCCCTTGCTATAAAATATGTGAAATAAATTAAAAAAAGATAAGGAATAGAAAATCTTTTATAGGAGTAAGGGGAATCTGTTGTCCTTGCGACTAATAATAGGACGTTATGATAAATAGGATTGTATATGATATACAAGTGAATAATTATTTTTGAAAATCTAATATATGTTGTATCGTTTGATTTTTATCAGTATTACTTTCTGAATATATAATCTTAACTGGAGTATCATCAGTGATATTCCAATCATAAGGCATTTTAAATATTAAAAAACCTTCTATTTCTTCATTAGGTTGTAAATGAAATGGAATTTGTTTTTTATCTTTATTATATAAGTATAGACTTTGGTTATAATTATAATTAGGTGCTAATATATAAAATTTATTAGATGGGTATTGCATATTTTTTTTTGTGTTATTTTTCATTTTAATATTAATTTGATATTCAATGTATTTATCATTATTTATATTCACAGTATTTTTTTGAGTATTCATATATGTGATTTTGAAGTCATTGGTAATAAATTCTTGGTTTAATATAATTGGTTTTGATATAATTTCATAATTTTTATAATCTTTGTTAACTGAATTATATTTTAGCGTACATAAAGCACATATTATGATTACTGAAGTGATAAGTATAATTTTTTTGTGTTTCATATATGTTTGTCCTCTGAAAATAGAATAGTTCCATTATTAATAGTAAAGATTTCTTCTGTTAATTGACTTAAAAAATGTTTATCATGACTAGCAACTAATATGGTTTTGTTTTTTAATGTTTTAAGTAATTCGATTATAAATTGTATACCGTCTTCATCAAGTGCATTAGTTGGTTCATCTAAAATTAATAATTCAGGGTCTTCCATTATTGCTTGTGCGATTCCAAGTCTTTGTTTCATACCTAATGAATATTTTTTAAATGGTCGTGTATCATGTGGATCTAAACCAACTTGTATTAATGTTTGTTTAATTTTTTCATCATTAATATTGTTATTGAGCATAGCTAATAATTTTAGATTTTTAAATCCAGAATAGGATGAAACAAAACCAGGATATTCTATAATAAAGCCTGTATTTTGTGGGAATGAAATGTCTTTACGTATGATTTGTTTATTTACTGTGATATTCCCACTATCAATTTTTATTAATCCTAGAATAGCTTTAAATATCATTGTTTTTCCTGAACCATTTGGACCTTTAAAACCATATATTTTATTTTTATATAATTTTAAATTGACATCATTTAAAACTGTTTGATTTTTAATTTTTTTATGTACATTTTGTAAAATAATATAAGGTTCCATTTTATATAAACTCCTTTTATGTTTAATATTCTCTATTTTTATAAAGAAATGTTCCTATAATATAAAATAGAAAGCATAATATTAGTTCTATTGAAATAATATATGTGAAAGAAATATTAAATTCAATTATTCTTGAAAACATAGTTCCGTTTATCCATAAAATTTTATAGTTAGGAATATAAATAGTTATAAATGTAATAGAAAAAATGATAACTACAGCATATATGCTTTTCATAAATTCTACTAAATTGTTATACAATAATATCATACAAGTTAAAGATAATATTTGAATGAGAATAAAGAATGTTACGTTAATATTAGAACTATTTTGTATATGATATAGAGTTCTAATAAACTCGCCATTTGAAAAATTAGGATTAAAAAATATATAAGTAATAACAATTATAAAAGAAATAATTATTACTTGATAAATAAGAATGACACAAAATGATAAGAAACATTGAATAACAAAAATATTATGATAGGAAATTGATCGTCCTATTAAGAATAAAGAATATTTTGTTGTTATTATTTTAAAAGAATCCCCTATGATATAAAAAGGAATTATTTCTAAAATCAACCACATGATAGGGAAATCAAAATGATTTGTTTTTACTAATTCATATTTAACTCCAAAAAACAAATAAAAGTATATATCTGTAAAATAAATGTGAGTATTAGGGATTCCTATTATTGAACTATTAATTTTAATGAGATATACAGTAATTGCCAGAATGGAGATAATAAGGAATATAGCATTAAAAAATTTGATTTTTGATATACTCCAGAATAATAAAAAATCACGTTTTATAAGTAATAAAAATTTTGAGTTCATCAAATTTCTCCTGATTAATGAAATTCTTTTTTACTATATACATGGTGAAATCCTACTAATACTATACATAGAATACCTAAATTGTATGTACATTGATTAATAATAGTGTTTAATGTGAGAACATCGATTTTTTTTATGACAATACCATGATAAAGAATAAAAGATATATTCAATTTTATATGTAAAAATTGATCTAATAAAATCATCATTATTATACATATAAAGCTTAATAAATTATTTTTGAGTACAATATTTAATATAGATTGTAAAAGTAATATATTAAAAACACTAACAATTAGTATTATTGTGTAATAAAAAATATATAGATATGCTGAATAATTATTTAGTTCAAAAGATGTATGGGTATATATTTTGAATACACTCGCATTTATAAAATATATAATTGTGAGTGTGAATACATATAGAACGGATAGCATCATGATTTGTATAGTTTTAAATGTAAAGTAATGATATATAGTTTTAAATCTAACTATTAAAAATGGATTATCCTGTTGATGTATTAATATTGTTGTAAGAATCAAACAAAAGGGAAGAAAAGTAAAGGAAATAAATCCTTCACTTTTAAAACTTAAAAATATATTTAATAATTCAAATGAAAAGTTTGCTCCTCGAACAAATGAATAAGTATTAAATAAACTTAAAATCCAAAATAAGATAAGGGATAAGAATATAAAAAAGATATTTCTTTTTATATTTTTATAAAGGTGTAAGATAGATTTAGAAAATAACACGTTTTTTAACTCCTTGATAAAATAAGATAGTCGATATACTTAAAAGTGAAATAGCTAATATAGTAATATATAATAAAGAACCATTTTGTATTGTCTGTATTTCTGGTAAAAAGAACATTGGAGATATTGGAAAAGAAATAAATAAATTCATTATGGTTAAGACAATTTGAATAATAAATCCAATAATTAATACAGAAAATTGATTGTTATAATAAAAAGAACAACTAACAGATAGTAATGAAAAAATTCCTCCAAAGAAACCAGATAGAACAATATAAAATAAAACATGTATAAAAGGATGATTAAAATATAAATCAGGGAAAAAAGTAGAAGTTTCTGTTAAACCAATGTTTGAATTAATAATAGGATCAACAGGTACATTTGGTAAAAATAAAAAGGCAGCCAAAAAATCAAATAATAAAGGTAATGTAATAACAATAAATCCTGTTAAAAAGGATGTTAAAAAAAACGTTGTGAAATATTTTTGTTTAGTAGTTTTAGATAAAGAAATATATAGAAATCCATTATTTTTATCTTGTTGTATAATATTACCTACGCCAATAGTTGCTATAATTGGTAATAAAAAATAATACATAGTTTTAAAACTGGATACCAAATCAATTCCTATCCATTTTGTATAAGGAGAAAAAAAAGAATCAGCGGTATGTAAAGAATGAGAAGCACTTATAACAGAAAAAACAAGTTGTAAGAAACAAATACTAAAACCAATCAATAATGATAAATATAAGTGTTTATTATTTATACGTGTAAACCAATATGTAAACATTTATAAAACGCCTCCATAAAATTTTTAATAAGATAAATAAAATGCCAAATAAAAAAAGGTAGTGATTGAGTAAGTCGATCGACTACCTTTTTTATTTGGCATTTTATCTATCAGGTTGCCAAGAACCATAGGCAGAACCATTACCATATTTTTGAGCATTAATCCAAGCCGAAGTACCCTTACCCTGTCTTTCTGTTGCTAAATTATATAATCCAAGATTAGAACCTTTTTTTATAGTGTAATAATGACCATCAGCAACATCGAATCCATTTGCCATAGCATATGCTGTAAAGTTCTCAATACCACTCATACTTGTACAATCCATGTAATAATAAGAATCAGTCCATTTTTGAGCAGAATATGTACGATCATCAGGATTCCAAAAACGATATTCATTATGATAATCAATAGAATATTGACCATCTGCACTAGCATAATTATTACTGATAGCACTCATTCCTACTAAAGCAAGACCAGCTACTAAAAATAAATGAAGTCCTTTTTTCTTCATTTGTTTTCCTCCTCTATTATTGTTTCTCTTACAAGATGCAATGTTATACCTGGATATAGTGTTTGTAAATACTTTCCTTTCCGAAAAAAATATGCAATATTGCATATTTTTATAATTTAAATACTAATTGTCGAATAACTCAAATTATAGAGAAAAGATGGTTGCATGTGTTGGTCAATCAAAACGGACCTAGCGAAGCGAAGGGAGTATTTGACTTGACCAACTGGATTACACCCGAACCCTCTTGGCATTGAACAAACTATTGTTTGTTCCTGCCAACCGGCGAGGGAGCCCCTCAAGGATTGAGGGGTTGG
>NZ_JAQFUL010000127.1:0-9630 GCF_027716265.1 Bacillus cereus group sp. Bc031 | reverse complement strand
TTGTTCAACTAAATGGTCCGTACGTGGAGCAAAAATTCCACACTCAATTCTTTGGGTTCTTTTTTGTTTATAAAGGTATACCTTTATAAACAACCAAAGAACATCTATGAAACATTGAATTATCAAGTTTATAAAGGTGATGGAAATATTTTTATAAACGTTTATTTTCAATGAATACCTTTATAAACGAAAATGGTATAATTAAGGTAACAAATGTAAGGAGAATACCAAACGTGGCGAATATTTATGGATATATACGCGTAAGTACAAAAGATCAAAATGAACAACGTCAATTACATAAGATGATGGAACGTGGGGTGGAGGCTCGGCGCATTTTTGTCGATAAAGCAAGTGGGCGACATTTTGATCGTCCTCAATATCAATTATTACGAAAAATATTGAGTACAGGTGATATTGTTTACATAGATGCTTTAGATCGTATGGGCCGCAATTATGGTGAGGTAATTTCAGAATGGAAGTACATAACAAGAGAATTACAAGCTGATATTGTTGTTTTAGAAAATGAAACACTGTTTGATAGTCGTAAATTTCGAGAGATGGGTGATATGGGTCGATTAATGGAAGATCAGTTTTTATCTTTACTTTCCTATGTTGCAGATCAAGAGCGTAAAAAAATCCATCAGCGACAAGCAGAAGGGATTGCAGTTGCTAAATCCCAAGGTAAGCATTTAGGGCGTCCTCCATTTACCCTTTCAGTATTAAGTCAAAAGCAACTAATTATAATTGAAGAAACTTATGAACAGTGGAAAAAAAGAGAGATAACGAGCGTTATATTTATGGAACTATTAGGACTTAAGAAAAATACTTTTTATAAAATACTAAAAGAATATGAAGAGAACAAATTACAACCTAAATAAAGCATATGGGCCGAATATTCCTTAGAGTAGGAAATTCGGCTCATTTTATGTCGAAATTTACTTAGCGTATATTTTCGTTAATTATCTTAACTAGTCGTTACGTATGACTTTACAGCATTCGATGCAAAGTTATCGGTTTTTTGTATGCAAATTTATGGATTAAGTCATACAATTACGCACTATTTTTAATGAATCGATATTTACTTGTTTCTTCAACTAAGTTCGTCCGAATCTTTTTCTACAAAATCACTAAAGTCATCTCCCCAATCACAGATGGCTGTTACAACATTCTCTAGTTGATGACCAATTTCACTAAGTTCATACTCAACCTTAGGAGGCACTACGGGGTATACACATCGAGTAATTATTTTATCGTCTTCTAATTCTCTTAATTGTCTAATCAACATACGTTGATTAACTTCAGGCAGCTTTTTTTGTATTTCACTTAATCTTAATGGCGAACGTTGTAACAAACACCATATAATTGCTATTTTCCAACGCCCTCCTATCACAGATAAAGCTAAATCTTTTCCAGTGAAAAATTCCTTGTCCTTATAATGAATAACCATAATTTTTGACCTTCCTCTCGCGAAAAAAACGTTTATAGTGACAAATTTATCAGTATTGTAATTAAAATTATAAAGTGTAATCTTAGTGGTGTAAACAATAAAAAAAGAAAGTAGGGATTCAATTGAAAAGTAGAGCTGCTGTTGCATTTAAGCCAGGGGAGCCACTTCAAATCGTAGAAATCGATGTAGAAGAGCCAAAAGCAAAAGAGGTATTAGTAAAAATACTATATACTTCTGTCTGTCATACAGATGCTTTTACATTATCAGGTGACGACCCAGAAGGAGTATTTCCTGCTGTATTAGGCCATGAAGGTGCTGGTGTTGTCGTTTCAGTAGGTGATGAAGTTACTTCAGTAAAACCTGGGGATCATGTTATTCCACTATATACACCTGAATGTGGAGAATGTAAATTCTGTCGTTCTGGTAAAACAAACCTATGTAGTGCTGTACGAGAAACACAAGGTAAAGGTTTAATGCCTGATGGAACAACTCGCTTCTCTTATAATGGAGAGCCCCTTTATCATTACATGGGAACTAGTACATTCAGTGAATATACAGTTGTTAATGAGATTAACTTAGCGAAAATCGATGAAAACGCTCCGTTAGATAAAGTTGCTTTATTAGGATGTGGTGTGACTACAGGTATTGGTGCTGTACACAACACTGCAAAAGTTGAAGAAGGAGCTGTAACAGCTGTATTTGGTTTAGGAGCGATTGGATTAGCAGCTATTCAAGGATTGGTTCAAGCAAAAGCAAGCCGAATTATTGCAGTTGACCTGAATCCCCAAAAATGGGAACTCGCTAAAAAAATGGGAGCGACTGATTTTGTGAATCCTGCAGATTATGATCGCCCAATTCAAGAAGTTATAGTCGAAATGACAGATGGTGGCGTGGATTATAGCTTCGAATGTATTGGTAATGTTGAAGTAATGAAATCCGCTCTTGAAGCATGTCATAAAGGTTGGGGCGAAAGTATTATTATCGGAGTAGCTGGTGCTGGTAAAGAAATCCATACTCGTCCATTCCAATTAGTAACGGGCCGAGTATGGCGTGGATCAGCCTTTGGTGGAGTTAAAGGAAGATCTGAACTTCCAGAAATGGTCGAAGATTATATGCATGGTGATATTGATTTAGATTCATTTATTACTCATCATTTAGAATTTAAAGACATCAATGCGGCATTTGACTTATTACACAAAGGTGAATCCATTCGTACGATTTTAACTTACGGAGAGTGAGATAATGAGTCTTAAATGTATTGAACAACATCGTTCTTTCGAAGGAGAGCAACGTAAGTATAGCCATTATTCCGAAGTCTTGCAATGTGATATGAAATTTAGTATCTACTTACCATCAAATAAAGAAAAGAAAAAAATTCCACTTATATGGTGGTTATCTGGTTTAACTTGTACAGATGATAATTTTAGTCAAAAAAGTGGATTTCAACGTTTGGCTGAAAAACATCAAGTTGCAGTGATTATGCCAGATACTTCACCACGTGGAGAATACGTTTCTGATGTTGCAGCATGGGATCTTGGACAAGGGGCAGGTTTTTATTTAAATGCTACCCAGGATCCTTGGGCACAGCATTATAAAATGTATTCGTATATCGTAGATGAATTAACATCCATTGCTTCGACTATAGTACCTAATTTTTCAGGTGAAGAAAGCATAATGGGGCATTCAATGGGAGGACATGGGGCTTTAGTGATCGGTTTGAAAAATGCTAAGAGATTCAAAGCGGTTTCTGCTTTTTCTCCAATCTTAACTCCTAGTCAAGTACCATGGGGAATAAATGCTTTCACCTCTTATTTAGGTGAAGACAAAGATTCTTGGAAAGAATGGGATGCTTCAGAATTAATTAAAGAAGCTACTATTCCACCAATTCTTATTATGCAAGGTAGTCAAGACGAGTTTTATCCGAAACAATTGGAAGAGCATATTTTCTTAGAGAACGCTCAAAAAAATAGTCAAATGGTAACTTATAAAAAAATGGAGGGCTATGATCATAGCTACTTCTTTATTTCCACTTTCTTAAATGAGCATTTCTCTTTCCATATGAAGTATTTAAGATGATTCTTATTTACAACAATACCCACTTCCAATGGCATATGAAGTATTTAAGTTTACAGCAAAATATAGTAACAAAAGTATCCGCATGTAGAGATGTGGGTGCTTTTGATTGTTATATTTTGTCATATTATATAGTTTGTAAAAACAAATAAATTGGGAGGAAGAGTTCATGTGGATTAAAAAAATGTTATTTAATTACCGTGTTAAACCATCCTTATTAAAATCTCGTTATGAGATTGAAAAGGAAAATCGACAAGTTGACTTATTTGAAAGTTCAACTGAAACGTCTAAACCGTTTTCGATAAGAGATACAAGATCATATATTCAGCCTAATACTAAAACATTAGAAGACATGATTAATTACTTAGCAGCTATTCGTGAAATCCCTTCTCTTTCCGTGGATAAGAATAAAATGCTTTGGCCATTAATATCCAAATGCTAAATTCAAAAAAATAATGGTTATAATTTTAGCTATTTCTATATCAAATATTTGAGTTGATGGGAGGTACAGTTTGTATGGAAATGAAAAAAATGTTAAACAATGACCGTATTAAACCATATTTATTAAAAGCACGTTTTGGAGTTGAAAAAGAAAGTCAACGAGTTGACCTATCAGGAAGTTTAGCTAAAACGGAACATCCCAAAAGTATTTCAGTAAGAGATGAACATCCTTATATTCAGCGAGATTTCTCTGAAACACAAATGGAATTAATCACACCAGTTACTGAGACACTAGGAGATTTATTTAATTATTTAGCAGCTATCCATGATGTTGCCTATCGTTCTATGGGAAATAACGAAATGCTTTGGCCATTAAGCATGCCACCACAGTTGCCCGAAAAAGAAGAAGATATTGTTATTGCGAAACTTAATAATCATGAAAATGTTTTATATCGTCGATATTTATCTAATTCTTATGGTCGACGAAAACAAATGATTAGTGGTATTCATTACAATTTTGAATTTAGCGATAATTTGATTCAGGCATTATTTGAATTACAATCAGAAATAAAAGATTATCATCAATTTAAAACAGAAATTTATCTGAAAGTCACAAGGAATTATTTACACTATCGATGGTTAATAACTTATTTCTTCGGTGCTTCTCCTAGTAGTGAAAAGAATTTCTTTGAAATAAATCCTTTAAATGACGCCGTAAGAAGCATTAGAAATAGTAAATATGGTTATAGTAATGAAAATGATGTTCAAGTATCCTATAGTAGTTTACAGAACTATATATCTGATCTTTCTTCGCTGGTAAGTAAAGGGGTTTTATTAGAAGAAAAAGAATTTTATGCATCTGTCCGTTTAAGGGGCGGTCCTCAAGTTTCAGATTTAAAAAATCATGGGATTCGTTATATTGAATTAAGAAACCTAGATTTAAATCCTTTTGAAACATATGGAATTAGCCATGAACAAGCAGAATTTCTACATCTTTTCCTCATCTATTTACTCTGGATTGATCAAGACGATAATAATGATGAATGGGTAAAAATCGGTGATTTTCAAAATAATTTAGTGGCTCTTGAACATCCGTTAGAACATACGCAATTTAAAACAGATGCTGAGCGTATTATTGATGAGATGGAACATTTAACAGGGCTGTTAGACATAACTGTTTCGAATACCTTATTTGTTAACTTGAGAGAAATGCTAACAGATCCAAGTAAGACTTTAGCTGGAAGACTTTATAAAGAGATTATAAAAAGTAGTCAAAGTCAGGTAGCTTCCCGTATTGCTAAAGAAAATTATAAAAAAGCATGGGATAAACCATATCAACTATCAGGATTTACTGACATGGAGTTGTCTACACAAATTTTAATGTTTGATGCTATTCAACAAGGATTACAAGTAGACGTTTTAGATCGACAAGATCAATTTTTAAAACTACAGTTAGGAAATCATGTTGAATATGTGAAAAATGGGAATATGACAAGTAAAGATAGTTATATATCACCATTAATTATGGAAAATAAAACAGTAACAAAGAAAATTCTTCAACAGCATGGATTTCGTGTACCAATAGGTGAGGAATTTAGTGATATAGAAAAAGCCTTACGTTCCTATGATATATTTGCAGGAAAGCCTTTTGTCGTTAAACCAAAAACAACAAATTATGGTTTAGGAATATCTATCTTTAAAGAAAACGGAGCAAGTTACGAAGACTATCAAAAAGCACTCACAATAGCATTTAAAGAGGACTCATCAGTATTAATAGAAGAATTTATTAATGGAACAGAATATCGATTTTTTGTGCTAGATGGCAAAGTTTCTGCCGTTTTATTACGAATTCCTGCCAATGTTATAGGAGACGGTTCACATACGATTGAAGAGTTAGTCGCTCAAAAGAACCTGAATTCATTAAGAGGAATGGACCATAGAACACCTTTAGAAAATATACAATTAGGTGAATTAGAGGTCCTAATGCTTAAAGCTCAAGGGTATCGAAAAGATTCTATTCCAACAAGTGATGAAATTGTTTTTCTGCGAGAAAATTCTAATGTCAGTACAGGTGGAGACTCAATTGATATGACAGATCAAATTCCCGATGATTATAAGAAAATTGCCGTAGATGCTGTGTCGGCACTTGGAGCAAATATTAGTGGTATTGATTTGATTATTGAAAATACAGAAGTTCCTGCAGCTAATAAAAATGCTTATGGAATTATTGAGGCAAACTTTAATCCATCGATGTATATGCATATATATCCGTATAAAGGCAAATCCAGACGTTTGACCATCTGTATATTACATTATTTATTCCCTGAACTACCAAAAAAATAATTTAGAAGTCTTCGAGATGTTAGAGGGATTAGTATAAAAATTGTAAATGATGTAACAAGAGGAGACATTACTTTTTAATTAATTGGGATCTCTCAGAGGTCCCAATTTAAATTATTATTTTAGAAACAGGCGTATGAGAAATGGGTTATTGGAATGCAAGTTTGAATAAGATAAAATAGGGGGAATATCAGAGGGAAATTTAGAAAGATATTTTGACTTATTTGGTCAATCAAGAGCAAGTCAAAAAGGGATACAGACGAGATATACATGTTATCTATACTTAGGAGTAAAAACCTTAATTTAATAAGAGTTTTACATTGAATACATATAAACAATTTGTTTGACAACGATCCTTGCAACATCGAAGTCTACAACCGTTCGTTGCCCTCAAGGTAACGGACGCGCCTTAAGGAGCTCTTAAGAGACACGGTTTATCCAAGCAAGGTTATTCGATACCTTCTCATTGCACTACCTTGAATACATTAAATACATAATTTACTTAGTTAAGATATCAAGTAGTTAACGTAGCTTATCACTCAATTCTTCTTCTTAGAATACTTTAAATATTCCTGATTTTCATAGTAGATAATACACGTACCTTGGCTGTACTCCAACGTAATAGTTGATATAAAACTTACGTTAAGCAAATTTCCACGAAATTTTCACTATTTGATTCTTTAAAAAAAGTAGTAAACTAAGTAATCGGTTCCTTAACGTACAGGAATCAGTTTAAATGTGTCTAAATTTTGTCTAAACGTACAATTTTCTTTTTTTGGTATGGTGACCCCATGCCCATCAACTTAAGAGCGGAAACAAAATGAACTTTTGTTCATATGAACTCAAAAACTCTTAAAATATTTGATGTCCTTAAAAGTAAGCACACCGAATAAACCCTAACGGGTTTCATTTTTAAAAAATTATGCAACTTTCTTTTGTTTTCTCAATCCACTATACTCATAGACAACACCCATAATATCAAAGACAGTTTTCTTCTCATATCTGTGGGATTTCCGTCCATTCCTCTGTAAAAGGTTGAACAGGCGGGTTAGGATCTTTGTTATCTCTTGGGTGTTTTGCTGTATTGCTTGATACAACAGAAATAGATGATCTTGGATCATCCCAATCGCTTTATATTCGCTTAATTCTCTTTTCTTCTTTTGTAAAAGCAATTGACGCATTTTAAACATAGTAGAGGAACATAGGAAAATAGCGATTAGTTTTCCATATAATTGGCACTCTAATCGTTCCTGTTTTACATTACGATAATGGTCTATCTTGAAGAGTGATTTCCACGTTTTAAAGACAATCTCTATTTGCCAACGTAAAGTATATAATTCATGTACCTGTTCCATCGGAACCCATTCCCAAGGTGTATTCGTCACGTACACGTTTAATCCAGCTACCAATTTACTTTTCTCTGAGTACGCTCTATTTTTAGACTTTTCTTTTTCCGCAATCTTTGCTCGCCGTTTTTGAAGTTGCTTTTCTGTTAATCGATTAAAAATAACACGTGCAAATAGTTGTTGTTTATCACCGATATAAGCATGTTTTAATTCAAATGTTTCTCCAGGATGTAGTTGGTTTAGAAGCCGTTTCACATCGATCTGTATGTATTCCGATTGCTTCTTAATAGCACCATTTTTAAAGTATTCTGGATCTGGATTCTTCATATATACATTCGTATTTAATTTTAAACGAGACACATAGTATGTACCTCGTTGATCCATTTGGTCTAAGTCTTCCAATGAAAAATAACCTAGATCACGAATACATAAATCTCCTGGTCGTAAGGTATCTAAGCACTCCGTGCCAAATGTTTTGTCATTATTTTTTCCTGGTCCAACTTGAAAGTTAAGAAATTCCCCACTGTGCAGATCATATTCTAATTGAATTTTAATTCCGGCTGTTTGAGCACAGCCTCCAGAGCCTGGATATACATTCTCTAAAGCATTTGGCACCTGAAATACGGTGGCATCTAGGATACGGATTCGTCCAAAATAAGTGAAGAGATGGTTAGAAATTTGCGTTTGTTCACATATTTTTTGTTGTAACAGTAAAGAAAAAATATGTTGTAAAAACAAAACTGCTTTAGCGTTTAAACGTTTATTTAAGCCCTCAGGGCTGAGTAAAGTACCAGTGGCTGCATGAAGCCTACTACATAATCGTACTAGGGGATCACTTGCTACTCGTTGACTGATCCAAATACAAATCGTAGCTAAGTCTGAGCCAGAAAACTTACGTTTTCGCTTTATAAATCCGATTTCTCTTGCGAGTTCGTCTAAAAATGCAGGTGTAATATATCGTTGTAATTCTTCTACAAATGGTTGTAGTTCATCCTGTATCGAGAGATTCATAAGAAAATGTCATCCTTTCTAATCTAGCTTGTTTAGAAAGAATAACGTATTTGAGGCTTTTGAATAAAGTTTGTTAATGTATAATAAAAATTGATCGTTTGTAATAAGGTTCGGTTAAACTGACGGGATGAAGGATAGTTAAAAGAGAATACATGAGAGGGTGTTTTATATGTTTTTCGTTCAAATGTCAGGTTTCCCTGGCTCTGGCAAGTCAACACTTGCTCGAAAAATCGCTAAGGGAACAGGAGCAGTTATTATTGACCACGATATTGTAAAAACTGCTTTATTGCTTTCCATTGAGGAAGCTCCAATTGATGTAAAGCTTGCTGGTAAGATTTCATACAATATTGATTGGTCTTTAATTGAATTTCACTTATCCGAGGGACAGGCTGTAATATTTGATAGTCCTTGCTTGTATGAAGAAATGGTTGAAAAAGGAACAGATTTATCAAAAAAATATAATGTTAAATACAAATATATTGAATGCTACCTAGATGATAGTAATGAAATAAATTTCAGATTAAAAAAACGTGATAGAATGCTAAGCCAAATTAAAGAGATACAGTCTGAAGAATCTTTTAAATATACTATCAAGAATAGTAAAAAACCTTCTGAACATAAGTGTTTAGTTGTAGATACTAAACAGCCTTTAGAAAGTTACATTCTAGAAGTTATGAATTACATACATGAATAACATTCTATTTACTTAAGTAAAGGGTACTAATGCTCAACAACATATACTCCAAAATGTTCATTTTTTTCAAAATTTAAATTCATCAATTCATCAATTTATCAATGGTTGTTAGCACATGATTGATAAAACTTTATTTTAAAGCAACAGATTTTTGGTACTTGGGGGTATTAAAATCTCTTAAGTTGATGGGCATGTATGGTGACCCCATGCCCATCAACTTAAGAACGAAAACAAAATGAACTTTCGTTCAAACAAACTAAAAAACACGTAATGTACTT
>NZ_JAQFUL010000126.1:0-9753 GCF_027716265.1 Bacillus cereus group sp. Bc031 | reverse complement strand
GCTAGCTTTTTAGAAAGAATAACGTTTTTTGTCACTTGGGGGTAGTGAAAATTCTTAAGTTGATGGGCATGGGGTCCTACCAACAAAAAGCGCAAAACATACGCTAGGCAAAATTTAACATGACGAAACTGTTGAGTGACAATAAAGTTCTTTCCTTACCAATAAAGTTGTTTACTAATCGGTTTGTTTTATTACAATAAAGTCGTTTGCTTTTACCATAAGGTTGATAAATCAACTGTTTGAACGCATAAAAGTAAACAACTATTTTTATGCATTTGGCGAAAATCTAAAAAATGGGGTTGCCAGCAAGATTTCTTCAGGAGGCTCTCTTGTGCTAAACAGCCAGGCCAAGTACCTTATTTCACGATAACGGTTGATCAATTCCAGCACTTCTCCGACTTTGTTTTCCTTCATCAATCTCTCGCTGAACAAAATGGCAGAGATTTGTCCCAAGTTTAAGCGTTGTTGTGATGTACTGTACAAATCATTTGCCGCCTCCGTAAACGAGGAACCTTCGCCTTTGCCCACCCAAACCGGGGGCTGCTCCGCTTTTTGCTGTCCCTCCAGCTTGGCCACTGTCGAGAAATCAAGCAATTGCACATACAAGGTGTATTGGCCATCGACATAGTCTATTCCAACAGCCGTAGCATAGTTCATGTTTTGCACTTCATATCTGCTCCAGCAACCGGTAAGGGCGAGAAGAAGGAAAAGTGCAACCATACTTTTATATCTCCTCATTTATGCCTGTCCCCTTGCCTTGTAGAATCTCGTGTCTTCAACATGTCCGGTCGAGTGTTTCGCTATGGCCAAGGTAATCGAAACAAAGCGTTGGCCAAGTCTTTAAATGGAGGTGATATTGGGGCCAAGTAAGGCAAGCCGCATGAACGCAATGAGGCTAAATGGCTGAGCACAATAAATAATCCAAGAAAGAAGCCATAAATGCCAAGCGTGGCAGACAGAATGAAAAGAAAAAAGCGTAAGGTACTAATCGTTCCAGCCAATGATAGGCTCGATAAAGTTGAACCAAAGATTTGTGTAATTGCTCCGATGACAACGATACCTGGGGATAAGGATCCAGCACGAATGGCCGCATCCCCCAGGATAAGTCCTCCTACAACCGTTACCGTGGAGCCGACCGCAGAAGGCAATCGGATACCAGCTTCCCGCAGGATTTCTAAGAAGAGAAGTGCAATAAACATTTCAACTGCCACATCAAAAGGGATTCCCAACCGGTTAATCCCCAAAGTGGCAAGTAGATAATAGGGCAGCTGATCTTGATGATAGGAAAGAATGGCAACAAAAAATGCAGGAAGCAGTAGCGATACGGACAAGCCAAGTAAACGAAGCGTTTGACCAAATGTAGCTGCCAAAGCAGTAAAGTGGATATCTTCGGGTGCTTTCACAAGCAAAAATAAATTGGCAGGCGCAATCAACGCAGCCGGTGTACCATCCACAATCAACGCTACACGCCCATTGAGCATACAGTTCACGGTAAAGTCTGCTCTGCCTGTATACCCCATCAAAGGAAACAATGCTTTTGTCGGTTCCATTAATTCTTCTAGCTGAGTGGCGCTAAACGCTCCGTCAATGTGAAGATCATCTAATTTATTCTTTACATCTTGAACAATCTTAGGATCAACAATGTCACGCATGTAAAGAATTGCAACGGTTGTTTTCGTGCGAACGCCTACTTTTTTCGTTTCATAAACCATGCTGGTTGATTTGATTCGTTTCCGAATTAACGCCACATTGACTCCCACTTCTTCCACAAATCCATCCTTTGGCCCCCGTACCGAAAGCATTCGCATCATCTGTACGTTCTTTCAAGCTGCGCGTAATATCTGCTGTTCTACTCATTTTAATTTGCAGGTCTTCATAATGGTTTTCCAAGAGATTTCGGATGCTACGGGAAATATTTAAGGTAATTTCTTTTTCCTGCATCCCATTGCCAATAGCTCCTGGGTCCATTCTCCCGTGACCAGGATCTAAATATAATTTAAACATTTTACACCACCTCGTACAAATAAAATATGATCGAAGAGTAACGGAGGTATAGGAATTCGTCTGAGATACATATAAAAATAGGTGATGATAGGCATTACATTTCATTGAATCAGATGATTTATTTTAAAGCTAAGAAATTTTCCAAATACGAGACCATATGTATGAGCAGCAATTAATGTTCCATATTTTTCGTGGGTCAGGCAAACTCTTGTTCATCTAGACAGTAGGCTGATTGATTATTGATGCTTCTTTCTTAACAAAACACCTAAGTGATTCTCTGTGCATATACTGTATCATTACTACAGGATTATGATTAAATACAACTCAATCTATACATAAAATAATCAAGGAGAGGTTAATTTTGAAAATTCCAAAGACAGCCAAAGTTAGTATCCCCTTTCCATCCGTATGGGGGATTGATGCTTCTATTGCGGGGAGATCCATTATTAGAGGTATACTTACCATTGATTCCATTGTAGACAACAAAGTAGTAGGTACAGTTAATTTTCGTGGTATACCTATTCCGATTAATGGGTATTGGGACGAAAGCGCTAAACAAATAAGTTTCGATTCACCATATGCCTCCTTTTTTGGCAACTTGACAATAATTGATGAGACCGCTATAAGCATTCGGCATTTCATTTTAAGTGGACGGTTTATAATGAAACCTCCCTCTTTGCTGGCTGGTGAATACGGAAATTGGATTGCTGCAACCTTTACAACCCGTTTGGGACCTCCCATATATACTAATGTTTTACCACCTGCTGGTGCCTTTTCAGTCTCAAGTATGCTCTTGGGACAGCAATTGTTTTAATTAGACCATGACTTTATAAAAACAACCTTCGTTTGTGATTGACTAAGGTTGTTTTTTATAAAGTGTTCTCGGAAAATACAGCCTTGCTTTAAATCTGAGTTTAGCGTATATCTCCGTTAAAATGTACTCGGAACCCTTTGATGATCGTGCCTAGTTAGATAAACAAATATTGATACTTCCTTATAGAAATAGCCTGCTTGGTTAGGTACGTTGTTTCACAATCCCCGGAAATTTTTAATATAAGTAATGAATGCTTATTTTTTTCCTTCCGATAGCTTTCTATATAAAGAAGCTCTAGATACATTTGTAATTTCACAAATTTGATTTACAGTCATATTTCCTTCTTTATATAGCTTTACTGCATAATTCATTCCTGCGTGATTTTTATGATATTTCTTTAACCGTCCTTTAAACTTCCCTTCTTTCTTTGCGAGCTCAATTCCTTCACGCTGACGCATACGAATAAGGTCTCGCTCTAATTGGTTAACACCAGCCATTACCGTAATTAAGAATTGGCTATATGGATTATCTTCTGATAAATCTAGCCATGTATCCTTAAGTGATTTTAAGCTTCCCTTTTTATTTCGTATTAAATCAATCAATTCAAATAAATCTTGCGTACTTCGAGTGATCCGAGTTAAATCTGTAACATAAATAATGTCACCTTCCTGTAAATCCTCTAACATTTTTTGAAGTTGTTCACGATCTTTTGTGGCTCCTGAAGTTTTTTCTTCATAAATAATATCCATTCCAATTTCGTTCAATTGCCGAAATTGTCTTGAAGGATTTTGGCTAGTCGAACTGACGCGTACATAACGGGGTGGCGTCAGGAAAATGCGGATTTACAACGATAAGGAATTTCCAATATAAAAAGCCTGATTTCCCATCACCTAAATTGAGAAATTAGGCTCTTTTTTCGTTACTCCATAAACAGCATTCTATTACTGAATATGTAATTTACTTCGGGATAACAGGGACCCAGAGTTCGTGTCTTGGTTTATGCTTCGGACCGTAATAACATTCTATACACGGTAAATTTGCAAGTTCATACTCGGAGGTAGGGACCCACTCGGAATATAAACGTTTCCATGCATCCACTATGTTCGGAAAAACTGCCCATGTACTTGCGGGAATAATAAGCGTCTCCATATTTTCTGGGGATTCCCCATCGTATCTTACGCCCATGAAATAGGAAAATTGTTCATCTGTGATGGCAGCTTCTTTTCCGCAAACCCCCAGAAGGCTTTCAAGCGTGCATTTTGGATTTTCCCATGACATATCTACTAGTTCTTGCATAAATCCATCTTTTTTCGCAGTGTTCCAAAGCGTAGGGATTGTTTTAAATGCTCTGCTTGTTTTTACTGGCTTGCTTTTTCCGACAATTCTTAATTCAAAATCAAGGTTTTCAATTCTGTAGTCCATCTCGGTATCTCCTTTAATAGAAATTTGAAAGGAAATTTTGGGAAAGGCTTTTAACTGTACCCCTCTATTACGAGCATTGGAAGGGGTTACCCCATGCATTTTTTGAAAAGCACGTGAGAAAGTATCAGAAGAAATATAACCATATTTAATTGCCACATCGATGATCCGAATATCACTTTTTTGAATTTCAAATGCTGCAAGTGTTAACCGTCTTCGTCTAATATATTCTGATAGCGATACACCTGAGATTGAAGAGAACATTCTTGAAAAATGAAACTCAGAACAGTTAGCTGCTTTTGCAATCTCTTTGTAGTCTATTTCTTCATCCAGGCTATTTTCAATGTAGTTTAACGCATTGTTCATTCTTTCTAGCCAATCCATAAGTTTACTCCCTTTCAATATTTACTTTAAAACAAAATAGATAATAATTACCGACATTTCATGCCTAAAAATGTTGGTGAAAAAATACACCTTTTGATAGAATCAGGACAAACTATTTGTTTCTTTCCGATAGATTTCTATATAATGAAGCCCTAGATACATTAGTAATTTCACAAATTTGATTTACAGTCATGCCGCCTTCTTTATATAGTTTTACTGCATAATTCATCCCTGCGTGATTTTTATGATACTTCTTTAAACGCCCCTTAAACTTTCCTTCTTTCTTTGCTAACTCAATCCCTTCACGTTGACGCATACGGATAAGGTCGCGCTCTAATTGGTTCACACCAGCCATTACTGTAATTAAGAATTGGCTGTATGGATTATCCTCTGATAAATTTAGCCATGTATCCTTGAGTGATTTTAAGCTTGCCTTTTTCCTTCGTATTAAATCAATCAATTCAAATAAATCCTGCGTACTCCGAGTGATCCGAGTTAAGTCTGTAACATAAATAATGTCGCCTTCCTGTAAATCCTGCAACATTTTTTGAAGTTGCTCGCGATTTTTTGTTGCACCAGAAACTTTTTCTTCAAAAATAATATCCATCCCGATTTCGTTTAATTGCTGAAATTGCCTTGAAGGATTTTGGTTAGTCGAACTGACACGTATATAACCAATTTTCCGCAAAATATCACCTCATTTTTGAGATAAGTCTTATGAGACACTCTTAACTATGATTTTATCAGTCTACTATAATTGTATCAATAGAGTACACTCTATTGATTTATAATTGAACTAATTAACTGAACAATTACAGAAATGAGATGATACTGTATGAAAGTTGCGAGAGGTAGAGAATTGCTTACATCGGAACAGCGACAGGTCCTTATGCAAATTCCTGAAGACGAGTGGGTGCTAGGAACCTACTACACTTTTTCCAAACGGGATTTAGAAATTATCAATAAGCGAAGGAGAGAAGAAAACCGTTTAGGGTTCACCGTTCAATTAGCTGTTCTTCGATATCCCGGTTGGCCATACACTCATATCAAAAACATCCCGGATTCAGTCATACATTATATATCAAAACAAATCGGTGCTAGTCCATCCTCGCTAAAGCTTTATCCTCAAAGAGACAATACACTTTGGGTGTTTTTGCCCATCCCCCCGAAAAGGTGGAATAAGGAGTACCTCACTGAAAGATTAGGGAAGTACTCCTTAAACATCGCTTACTCTGTTTCCGATATTACGTTTAATTGGGCTAATTCTTGAATAATTGCATCCAAATCAACAGACTCTTGTTGTATATTAAACTCGTATCTTCCATAGAAGTTAATATGTTGCCATGCAACTGGGGATATTTTTTTCATAACATCCGAATCTAGAGCCTTTGTTTCTCTGTAAGCCAACATATTAGATAAAATACTGGCATTGTAATAAATAATGCAATTGGAGAGTAAGCGACTGCATTCGCCCCAAATATGTTGATCATTTTCATTTTTGAAACGTAATTTTCCAAAATTGGCAAAGGATACTGCTTTGCGTAATTTATGATAACTTTCCCCTCGATTTAATGCCTTTTGAACATTCCGGCGTAAAGGGGGAGAATCAATATAATCCAAAAAATATAGACTTCTTATGATGTTATCGTACTCCCATAAAGCACGTTTGGTTTTGTTCTTCCGTGCATAAGCGCTTAGCTTACCAATAATAATGCTTTGTGTGGTTGTTTTAACTGCAAGGGATAACATAATTCGTTGAATATTTTCCCATTCCTCTATAATAAGATTCGTATTAATCTTTCGAACTGGCTTGATCAGGTTATCTCCATATTGGCTTGGATGTTTGAATCCGTAAAGAGATTTGTTGACCTTATCGTGAATATCCTTGTAGCGAGGCGCAAACTGATAACCAAAAAAGTTCAGGATAGCAAAATTCACTTCATTGGTTCCATGTGTATCCGTGGAATGCACATCAGGCTGAATATCAGTTGTGTTGTTAAATAAAATATCAAATACATAATGACTTTCATGCTCATTGGCCCCAATAATTCGAGCATTAACAGGGATATGGTTGGCTACCATTGTGTAGGAAACAATCCCTTTACCAAGACCAAAGTATTTAGGTGAATGACGGGAATTAATGGTATTGATTCGAGTCTCAACTTTCTGCCCGTCACTACTAGAATGAATCGTCTCCCCAATGTCATAATGTTTAAAGATTGGGAGTTTGGCTATTGCATTACTGATACAATCATTCGCTTCTTTTAAAGTCTCCAGACGAATAAAGTTATCAGATGTGGCAGCCAGTAACGGATAGCTAATATCAGAAATTTCCCCCATTCTCCCTAACCCCATGTTGGTTCCCCAAGCAATCAGACAGGCGACAAGAATTCGATTGTCTTTATTCTGTTTGGCATAACGTCCCAAGATGTGCTCAAATGAGTCAAGGAATTGACAGTGCTGTTGAACAAAATGCAAGACACTCCTAATGTCTATTTGCTTTAATGTATCGTAGAATGAGTGATTAATAGATTCTGTGTCACGAGTATAAGGTAATGTCCATCGGGTATGTGAACCCCGTTTTTTGATTTGAAGATGCTCATTTTTCCCAGATGAAATACTCTGGTTAACTTTAGTAATGCGATCTTCTAATCGCTTCTCAAGCTCCACTAAATGACTATGAATGGGTTGGTTGAAAATCGTCAGACCAGTGTCAGCGATCAACATTTCTTTCTGTTCCCATTGACGATCATTGATCAGGTCATCCTCAAAACTGCGAAATCGGATACTATCACGACAAAAAATATCTCCTGCTTCCAAACGGTTGCGTAGGAGGCGATAGACTAAAAATTCATATCGATCTGCTAAAATTGTTTTTTGTTCATAGATATAACGCTTCACACCATCGGATATGAAACCATTTGGCAAATCATCTGAGTGATATTGTCCTAACGCTTTATTCTTATTAAAAGCAGTTTTCATAAAATTCACTGCTTTAATTAATGGATCATTTGGTGAAGGAGCTACGAAATCAACCTGCAAAAATATAGGTCTTAAATAACGTTTAAATCGTCGTGCCTGCTGACCAATATGTTCCCATTGGAAGGCAGTTTCATCATATTTTATATTTGTAGTAATCTGTTTGGCTACGGATTCCAGTTTCTGACGTTCCAAAATAGTAAATGCACGGTCTTGAATATCCCTAAAGGGAGTATTGGCAGGAATATGATCATCAGTGAATATTTTAAGCAGTTCCCCTGCTTTTTTGATGTCTTGATTACTCTCTGTATAGCACTCGTAAACTCGTTCTTTTGCTGCTAATTTAGCTTCATCTGCATACCCCCTTACACTATATATGAGGGTATTGATCAGGTTGTCATGCATCCGTTGATAACGATGGGATACAAAACATAACAAATAGACATAAACAATCCATACATTCAGCCGTTTGAGCTTGTAGACAGAGTAGTAACTTACTAATGAAGCATAGTACTTGATGCTTTCGTTGGAAATACCTAACTTTGGTAACAGTTCTTGAGCAAGGTAATATAAATGCTGTATTTGTTTACCACGATTCATTTCAAGCTTTATTTCAGTGGCGCTAAAGTCTTTCGGTTCGTGTTTCAGTAGTGTTATTTCATACAGCCCTGAAGAATCTTCAAGTAATCGATCTAAGGATTCCATATCATTCTGTTTTAGATGATCCTGCATCAATGAAATTAATCGGTTTTGCTCATGGGTTATTGCCTGTCCTGTCATATCTTGCATAAAACTATAGCCAGGAACAACAATGCAGTTTTCAGACAAATAATTCATGATTTCTCGAAAGATGTAAATCGGCTTACCACAAAACGCCGCAGACTTTTGAACTTTTTCCTCCATCTTACGCCGTTCTTCGGCACCGCAACTGTGGTAGTTAAATAATTTAAGAATCAATTGTTGTTGTTTTAACCTAGTGGACTTATCAATTGAACTCAAGTCATCAATTTGACTGTTGTTGAAATGTTCCTTCAGAATATATTGAAGATCCTCTTCTACCTCATGGAGGTCAAATGTAAAAAATAGTTGTCTGGCTTTGAAATAACCCAGTTGTAAAACGAAATAAGCCTTAGATTTGACAGAACGCAATGTGTGTAGCAGCTCTTTCTCTGGCTGTGAAAGAGAAAAATAAGAACAGCGATCTTCGTATGAGAAACCTGGTCTGTCATAAATGATCTTTACTTCATCTTCGCTAAGAATCCTCAACCGTTTTTGGGTAGTTGTATTATTCTCCATATTCATATTCCAATCTCAAATTCCCTGACTACTTTATAAAATGAGTTCTTTTTCAACCCAAGTAAACACATGAACTCAACGCCCGTGATCTCTTTATTTTTCCACTTCGGATAGTGAGAATCTAATAATTGGCGCTGTTCATGGGAAAGGGTCCGTAAATTAAGCTTTGGTCGTCCCAAATGTCTACCTTGAGATTTGGCGAGCGCTATGCCTTCGGCTTGGCGCTGTTTGATTTTTTTTCGTTCTTGTTCGGCCACATAAGAGAGAAGGTTTAGAAACTGATCTTCCATTAACTTTCCGATATCTCCCATCTCTCTATATTTACGACTATCAAATAACGTTTCGTTTTCCAACACGACAATATCTGCTTGAATGTTCCTTGTAATGTGTTTCCATTCATAGATAATCCCTTCGTAATCCCTCCCCAATCGATCTAGGGCATCCAGATAAAGGAGATCCCCTTTCCGCAGGATACGCTTCATCGTCTGGTAGCTGGGGCGATTAAAGTCTTTTCCACTTTGTTTATCAACAAAGATCATTCGCTCTTCGATGCCTAAAGCTAACATTTTTTTGATTTGACGTTCTTCATTCTGATCTGTAGATGAAACGCGAACATAACCGATCTTCACAATGAACTTCCTCCAGAAGATATATTTTCTTCTACTATTTTACTATATTTAGTTTCTAAAGGTATGACGATTTTAGTAAACGTTTATAAAAATATTTTCATAGATTTATAAACGCAAGAACCACCCTTTATTAGACAGGTTTTAAAAGTACACCTTTATAAACAAAAAAGAACCCAAAGAATTGAGTGTGGAATTTTTGCTCCACGTACGGACCATTTAGTTGAACAA
>NZ_JAQFUL010000125.1:0-9836 GCF_027716265.1 Bacillus cereus group sp. Bc031 | reverse complement strand
AAACAACGATTTAGCCGTTCATAATGGGGAATTTCATTTCGTTGAAATTGGGGAAATTTGAATCGTTGTTGACATTTAGTTCTACTAATAAACGTGCATCCATGAATGTAAATTGTTGTGGAATGCAAATTAAGATGAGTCTTATTTTTTCAACTATTTGTAACGTATCATCTTCAGCGATATTTTTTTCCTTTTCTTGAATACTTTCTATTACATTACGAATAACTTCATCTACTATTTCATCTTTTGAAGAAAAGTGTTCATAGATTGTCCTCTTACTGACAGCTAATTGTTTTGCTAAATCACTAATTGTAAATGTAAACCCCTTCGTTTGAATTTGATGAATGGTTTCTGTTACTATTCTTTGTTTCATAATCCGCCCCTAAACCTTTGGTACCAATTTAGTTTTTTTGGTACCATTCCATTTTACAATATTTAACACAATGTATACAACTAACATTTCAAATTTTCTTATTTTTAGCTCAAAACAGGTAAACATAAGAGCGTTGAGAATCATACCTGCATATTTAACAATCAAGTGAATGTATAAAATAACACTCATACATGAAAGTTTAACTAAAGTTAAATGCAATTGTATAAGGCTATGTTGGTAAATATTCTTTTTAGCTTGATGGGGAGAAACGCCGATCTACCTTTCACCTAATTAAAAAAGCGCCCTATAAACAGGGCGCTTTGCTCCAACCTAATGACTAATACTAGCCGTCGGATATAATGTTGTTCCTCCAATTGAAACCTTTATTTCATTTGTTAATGGAACATTTTGTTCATTAATAATGGTTCTCCACCATTCCCATGCAAGACCTGTACATTCTCTTGCTACGATTTTTATATTTTTTGAATTTGGTGGAAGAGGGATTACTGTAGAGTAATGGGCTGTTTTGTCTTTGCCACTACCTTCCCATGTTTTATGTGTTAGTACTTCTTTCCCATTTTGATCAAATGTGAATTCATCCCAAGATACATCAAATTGTGCAACGTAAGCACCGTAATGATCAAGTGTCATTTTTGCACTTGAATATTCTGTAGTTGTCGTCTCGATATAATCTGTATTGTTATGAACAGCAGCAGTTGCATTATCTTTTAAGAACGTGCTTGTATATGAAATTGGATATGCTGGATTTTTAAAACTTAATTCAGCATTATCTTTAATGATATTTCGTATTTCATTGAAATCTTTTGTAACAACCTTGTTATGCTCTTTCGCATCTCCACCTAATACGACAGCAGTAAAGGTACTTTCTTCAAAAATATCTTTGTACTGTCCACTCGTTTCGACGCTGTTATTCTTCAGTAAAGCTTTAAAAGCAGCTTGTACATCTTTACTCTTAGATGTTGTTTCTAATTTTACATAAACCGTTCTACCATAAGCTACATTTGAAACCATAACAGGTGGAGCCGAATTACTTACTCCTTTACGAGTTAGCTCATCAAAAGTAACACTATTATCAAAGAGATCAGATGGATTATTAGGTAGTTCAGCACTTACAGTATAAAATATTTGTTTATATGCCGCCACCATCACTTTCTTTTCTCCATTTGCAACTGCATTAAAGTCAATATTTAGACTGTTATCAAGATATTTAGCATTAACATTAAGAGCACTTGCGATTTGTGATTTACTATAAACCATAGATTCTGTATACTGCATTCTTGCAGGTAACGTATGTGTTGCGGAATACTTTTTATTCCAAGTAGATACTAAATCATCTACTGCTCCAGCCACATTACCATATGTCGGATTTTGGACAGTGATTGTATTTTCTTTTCTCATACCAGGTAAGTCTATACTAATATTCAAAGGCTTTCTCTTAGCCACTAATAAACTCGGTTGATTGTCTGCAAAAGCTTTATTGGCAAGTTGTACAGCTCCTGGATACGTACGATTCGCTACAGAATCAATAATCGAAATATCGACTGGTGACGTTGTAAGTGATTTTTTCTCACGTTCCACTACTACAAATTTACCATTTGAATTGATACTTTCTTTCGGAACAAAACTCTCTATTTTATCACCATTTACAGCTAAAACCTCTTGATTATTATATGTAAGATTCCCTATACCAGTATCAATGCTACTAGCATTTTTAGTTATATTAGTTGCATGACCGATTTGTGTTTCTGCGAAAGAAATAGATGAATAATTAAGAGTGCATAGACTAACTAATACACATGTAAGGAACTTTCTTTTCTTGGTATTTTTCTTAATGTTCAGAAAAAACACCCCGTTCTTTTTTTAGTAAGATATAATAATGATGGATATATGATAGCTAACGAATAAACTTACATAAACGCTTTTAAAAGTTCTTGAACTAAAGGAATTACTCCACCTAAAAATTTTAAAACTGCCATTGCGATTTCCATATTCCTTCCTCCTCTTTGCTGTATTAAGATGTGTTGTATATTTATGCTTTCATTATAATAAGCTTTTACATTTTCATCAATTCATTTTTATATGCAATATTTCATATTAGGGAAAAAGCAACTTTTTCTGTCAGGGTGATGATGCTACCACTCTTCTTGAACATATTTCAATCCTTCTAAAAATATCAGAATTTTCTACTTTTAAGAGGTTATGAACGAAACAACCTCGAATAATTGTAATACATATACATAAGGAGGTTGATCTATTTTGTTTCGTTCTTTTACTAATGGTTGCGTCGCCTTAGTGCAACGCTTCTTGCCAGAACCGTTTATTTTATCATGTTTATTAACTGTTTTCGTTATCTTCTTTGGTATGTTTGCAACGCATCAAACACCTGTGGAAATGATTAATCACTGGGGTAATGGCATTTGGGGACTTCTCGCCTTTTCTATGCAAATGGCACTTGTACTCGTGACAGGATCTGCTTTAGCAAACGCCCCTCTTATTAAAAAAGGATTAACGAAAGCGGCAAGACTACCGAAAACGAATGGACAAGGTATTATTGCCATTTCAATCGTAAGTTTACTAGGGGCGTACATAAACTGGGGATTTGGTATTGTTGTATCTGTTTTATATGCAAAAGAAGTAGCAAGACAGCTGGAAGGATTAGATTATAGACTGGCAATTGCTTCTTCTTACTCTGGATTTCTCATTTGGCATGCGGGGCTTTCTGCTTCTATCCCTCTTACGTTAGCAACAGGCGGAGAAACGTTAATGAAAACGACAGCTGGAAGTATTAAAGAAGCGATTCCAATCACTGGAACGTTATTCTCACCATACGCCCTCGTTCCAGTTATTATCTTTTTAGTTACGATGCCTCTCATTAATAAGGCGATGCATCCAGATGAAAAACATACGATTACAGTAGACCCTAGCGTGTTTCATGAAGAAGCTGCCGCTCAAGAGGTAGGGAAAAATACGTTCGCTGAGAAAATGGAAAATAGTATCATTATTACACTTTGCGTTGGATTGTTAGGTCTCATTTATATTTTCAACTACTTTTATACGAAAGGCTTTAACCTTACGCTAGACATCGTTATTTTTATGTTATTAATTGCTGGACTCGTTTTCCACCGTACTCCGATTCAATATATTCGCGCTTTTTCAGACTCTACGAAAAGCGCTTCTGGCATTCTACTTCAATTTCCGTTTTACGCAGGAATTATGGGGATGATGATTGGAGCAAATAGTGAAGGCCTTTCACTTGGAGGAGCTATTTCGAATTTCTTTATTAGCATTTCAAACGAAACGACTTTCCCGCTCTTTACTTTTTTAAGTGCTGGCATCGTTAATATTTTCGTTCCATCTGGTGGCGGTCAATGGGCTGTGCAAGCACCCATTATGATTCCAGCTGGCGCTGAACTTGGTGTACCTGCTGCAAAAACAGCAATGGCCATTGCGTGGGGCGATGCTTGGACAAATTTAATTCAACCTTTCTGGGCATTACCAGAATTAGCGATAGCTGGTTTAGGTGCTCGTGATATTATGGGATTTTGCGTTGTGAACTTACTATATGCAGGTTTTATCATTAGTCTATGTTTCTTATTTATTTAAACGAAAAGCTAGTTTTATACTAGCTTTTTTACATAATAAATCATTTATTTCCCACGCAATTTATTATGGTCTTCCACTCTATCTCCGTAAGATGTAATGCCTCAAATGCAAAAAAATCTTCACATACTTTTTCAATTAAATGTGGATTGTTCTTAAGGAAATCCCACTGTAATGCTTTAGGAAGAAAATATGTATCATATTCTTTACTTCCCCTTACTACTTCATCCACTTCTCTTTCACAAATTCCTCTTATCAAGTAGTCATTTCTTAATTGTATTTGAATTTGCTGAAATGTTTCGCTACATTTCTTCAATTGAAGTAAACATGTAATATACGTTCGAAAAAGTTCGTTATCATACCCACAACAGTTTATAATACGTTCCATTTCATTCATAATGTACGAGCCTTTTCTTCTATTTGTAATAACCACTTTTCCCGCTTCTCTCGTTTACTCGTTTTTACAGATTGAAATACTGACCGTTTTATATCGCGAATGCCGCAAAAACGTAAAACACCTCTCTTCATTATAATCCAATCTGCTGATCGATATAATAGTGCGACGTACCATAACGGTGAATCTAGCGTATTAATCACCCACGCCTTCTTCCCTTTCAATAACCCTTTAGGTAGAGCACCTTCATATTTATAAGCAAATCCAGCAACGAAAATACGATCAATAAATCCTTTTAAAATAGCTGGCATCCCCCACCACCATATCGGATAGATGAATAGAAGCATATCCGCTTCTTCTACTAATGTCCTATACCGAGCTGTTTCTTCTTCATTTACTAAATCACGTCTTTTCTTCTCTTCATTAAATACAAGGACTGGATCAAATTGCTCCTTATATAAATCAAGTACGGTAACTGAATGATTTGTTTCCTTTAGTCCTTTTTGCACATACTCTAAAATCGCCGCGTTAAAACTTGAAGAACTAGGATGAGCGTATACAATGAGTACATTCACTACAAAACAACTCCCTCTATAAGTTAAAGTTTCCCCTTCTTTAACATCTTCTCTACAATTTGCACGTTTTTTGAACTTTGCAATAAACGATTTAATACTGTGAGTAACTCTTCCTTTTCTAAATCTTTCAGTTTCTCTTTCACCTTACTCTCACCAGCATCTTGCATATCATAAACAACTGCCGCCATATGCTTACAATAATTTTCATATGGACATTCACAATTACTTTCTGAAAAATCTTCGAGATCGATGACCACTTCATAATCCCCTGCATTTCCAGTTACAAATGCAAATACTTTATTATTATGTATTTCTACATCTTCTACATGTCCATCTTCATAATATTCATATCCTCTATCAATAATATATTTCGGAATATGCCTATATAGTTCTTTTATTAAATAAGCGTACATAACAACCCCTCTTCCTTTAATTCCCTTTTGACTTCTAGAGCCACTGCATGTTATTCTAATAACTGTCAAATAGCAAGTCTATATGACAAAACGACTGACACCTATTCGGCGAAGGTGTCTCTTTTCATTTGCAGCCGATATGAAGTGCCTCTTTCAGGCACATTCAATCTTTGACACTACACACTCAACACCATTCCCTGTATCAGGCTGCTTAAGCAGTCTTTTACTCTACATACTTCAAAAAAAGAGAGCTTAGCTCCCTTTTCTCGCCTTATAAAATACCCCTTTTTCAGTATAGAGATATTCATCAGCTAATGTAATTTTCCCATCCAGTTTCAGTTCATCTAATAGTCTTGATAAATAAAATTGATGTAACATCTTTTTCGTGAATTTTCCTTCATGATGCGAAACGATATGTTCTTGAATATCTAACAATGATATCGGCTTATCTTGCTCTATCATATATTCATAAACTGTACTACGCAGTTTTACGTATTTTTCGAGTGTCACAGTAACGCGCAACCCCTTTCTTCTTAATATAAATTTTCGTAATCGGTTTTTTTGCAATAAAAAAACCTCTCCGATAAGAAGAAGTTACGTATATATCTTCGTCTTATCTCCCAGAACAAATATGTTCTGCTGGAATTAGCACCTGCATCGCGGTTGCTGGGTTTCATCGGGCCAGTCCCTCCACCTCTCTGGATAAGAAAATATTCACTTAATTCTTACTATACGTAATTTCATTTCAATTGTCAAACAAATATAACAAATTATATTTTCTTCTTTACTGTTCATACTATACATATATGAGTATGCAAGGAGGATTATGAAATGCACGAAAATGCCCGCGGATATGTCCAAGACTCTTTTCAATCATTACAAGAAGCAAAACAATGTTTAGAAGCAGCATTACAGACTGTTGAAAAAGATTTTAATCGCGCTCGTATTGAGCAATCTCTTTATGCGATCGAACAAGCTATTCAACGCTGCGATTACACCGTTCACATTTTAGAACAAGATTGAAAAAACTTCCCATCATAAGGTGGGAAGTTTTTTCAAATGGCATACTTCATAATTATTGCCGTTATGATTAAAAAATATACAGAATTCACAATTTCTAAAATCCCTACTTTTATAATAGAAATTTTTTTGCCATACAATATAATGGCTCGAATGACACTTGGTATAAAAATAAGAGAACACAACGGATTAATAGCAAATACGATGACCGTTAACATGATATGATAACCCCAAGATATATAACGATACTTCGGATTATTTTTCTCACGTATCATCGTTTTCACATAAAACGTACTTCCTAAAAAATATAAAAATGAAATAAGCGCAATAAATAATGCTGTTTTATCTATCAGTTTCATTGAAAAATAATAACTAACTAAACCACCTATACAGAAAACAATAATTGCACTAACGTCATTTAATAATGCTCTTTCATTTTTTTGACGAGCGTAATACATATTTACTATAAAGAATGGAATCATGACTATTACGAATAAAAGAATGCGCCATTCATATAATAGAGAAATCATCCCAAATATGACCGCAATAATAAAATATACAATTGAAGCATGTAAATACTCTTTTTTCCGTTTTTGTTTTATGTACATAAGAAATGGATACGTAGCTAAATAGATAAAGAACCAAGCTAAAAACAATGGAATATGATACATAGTAGGTTTCCCAAGTATTACACTTAATAGAAATGGTATAACAAGCATCGCCCATGCACCATGTTGCTTCGGAATAACTAACTTCATTAACTATACACCTCCCTTTTGAAAATAATTCTCACCTACTATTATACAAATAATTTTATATGGTAACGGATATATATTGGACTATTTTTTGACAATAAAAAATGCTCCTTACAATATGTAAGAAGCATGAAAGAGGCAAACGAATATGTAAGTCGCGACCCTACCTTATATGAGTATGCTTTTCTATACCATGTTATGCTTATCCAATATGCCATATTTCTTTTTAAATCTTGTAAGAATCGTAATCCAAGACGTACTAAATAATAGTAAGAAAACACCATTCGAAATTGCATGGCTCAAATCGAAATAAAAACTTGCGATATAATACGAAATGACTGTTTCCCACGTTGCCTCTCGTATAAAACCGAGAAGTCCCCAGAAATTCATGATCCAGCCAAATAAAAATCCAACAAACAATCCGTATAGTAGTCTTCCCCATAGCTTTTTCATTAAGAACGTATTACGTAATAATCCAGCTATAAAACCAATCATACCCCATGAAAACATTTGCCACGGCGTCCACGGACCTTGTCCTAAAAAGATATTAGACACAATCGCCGCTGTTGCCCCGATCATAAATCCAGTTTCACTTCCGAACACGATTGCAGAAACGATAATAACAAAAGAAGTCGGTTGTACACTCGGTAAAATAGAAAATGGTACGCGGCTCACTGCTGCAATTGCTGCTAACACGGCAACGAGAACAATTTCACGTGAAACAAACGCCTTTCTTTCAAAGCGGATATAGAAAGGTAACATAATAACGACTAATAAAAACAAACTACTTAACATGTAATACCCATCCATGATAAGTGTAGTAAAGAGTAATGTGCCTATTATTACTGCAAAAATACATATTATGAATGCAACATATCGTTTGGACACGCTTCGTACACATCCTCCCACGTTAATGCATATGGCAATTCTTTTCGAATGAATCGATTGATAGATGTTGTATAAAAGAAGTTGCCACTAAAAAATTCTTTCGGTGCATCATTCATAATGACTGCTCCATCAAATAACATCATACATTGATCCACGTATTTCGCTGCAAACTCAATATCATGCGTTGCCATTACAATTGTTGTACCTTCTTTTTGCAGTTTCCTAAATAACTCTCCTACTCTCTCTTTCTTCCATGGATCGAGTCCCTTTGTCGGTTCATCCAGTAATAATAAAGTCGGCTTTGATAATAACGTTGTACATAATGCAAGTAGTTGTTGCTCTCCCCCGCTACAATCATGTGGATGGCGTTCTTTAAGTGCATATAGCCAAAACTTTTTAAGCTGATGTTCTGCTATTTCGTTTCCTTGTTCTCCATATAATTCACGCGCTCGTTCATACACTTCGTCCCACACTGTATCAAATGTAAAATGATAATACGGATGCTGTGATACATACCCAATACTTTTAAATCGTTCTTTCGAATCAACTTTATGTATCACTTTCCCATTCCACTTTACTTTCCCTCTTCTCGCTTTTTGCAATCCAGCTAAAAGCGTTAACAGTGTAGACTTCCCTGTCCCATTCTTTCCAACGAGAGCTACCCATTTTCCTTTTTCAATCGATACTGTTAAATCTCGTAAAATGAGCGGACTATTTTTTTCATATTGGAATGAAATATGCTCGGCACTTAAAATGACTTCTTGCTTTTCACTTTGTGCTATTGGCTCACTTACATATGACATCGCTGAAAAATCATTCATTTTCATTTGCGCTTCTCGCACTGTAAACGGAATATCTTTCGTATTCCACTCTAAAAACAATCTTGGAATTTGCGGAATAAATGGCCGGAACTTTTCTACTTCCCACATATTTGCTACAACCGTTTTCGGACTACCGTCATACACGATTTGGCCGTTACTCATACAAATAACGCGCGTTGCAAGTGGTATTACTTCATCTAAACGATGTTCACTTAAAACAATCGTAATTCCAAGTTCTTCATTAATACGCTTTAACAATCCTAAAAACTCTTTTGCGGCAATTGGATCTAACTGCGCTGTCGGTTCATCTAATAATAACAATTTCGGTTGCATTACTAATACGGCAGCTAAATTAACAAGTTGCTTCTGTCCGCCAGATAACGTATGAACAGATTGATGCAATAAATCTTGAAATCCTAAGAAACTAATGAGCTCTGCTATTCTTTTTTGAATAATATGTGATGGTAATCCAATATTTTCTAAAGAAAACGCTAATTCTTGAATTACTGTATCCATTACGAGTTGATTTTCTGGATTTTGAAATACCATACCAATTTCTTGAGCAGATAACAAATCCGCTACATTTTCTAATAAAGTACCATCATAATATGTATCCCCAGTACGCTTACCGATTGGAAGTAATTCCTTTTTAAAATGTTTTAATAAAGTCGTCTTTCCAGATCCTGATCCTCCAGCAAGTGCAATAAACTCTCCTTTTTGAACAGAAAGAGAAATATGCTGTAACGCTTCTTCGTTTTCATCAGCATATACAAATGATAAATTGTTTATTTCTGCATGCGCCACCATACCCATTCCCTTCCTTCCATTATGATTGGTAAACTAATAAACATCGTAAATACAACAAACATCATCCCATCATATTGCTGAAATAAAACAGATTATGATGATAGGTAAGGCTTTGATGTAATCTCCACCTTTTCCCCCACCTCACACCGTACGTGCTAGTTTCCTAGCA
>NZ_JAQFUL010000124.1:0-10013 GCF_027716265.1 Bacillus cereus group sp. Bc031 | reverse complement strand
CCTCCATTGAATTTGCATACTTAGTATGCGAATTCAGGAGGTGTTTTTTTCATGTGCCACTATTCGGGTTCACTTCAGGATGAGCGGTGTTTTTTTTGTTAAGTCGTTAAGGAAATGTTAAGAAACCAACATTACTATAGGCGTTGTATACGAAAGTGTACATGCATTAGAAATATGAAGGAGGAAATTTCCTATGAAGAAGAAAACAGTTGGGTATTTAGCGATTGCAGGTGCTTTATCATTCGGAATCATTGGGGGAGTCGGCATCCCGGCATTCGCGGCAACGAATACTCCAGCAGTGGATCAGTCTGCAAAAACGGCGAAAAAAGATTTAGATGACGCTACAAAACAAAAAGTAAAAACGATTATGAATGATACAAAGAAACAGTTGGAGGAGTTAGGTGTAAAGCTTCCAGAGAAAGAAAAACGTAAAGAAATGTTTGCGGGATTAGATGATCAAACGAAAGAAAAAGCGAAATCAATTTTAGAGCAAGAAAAGTCTGGAAAATTAACAAGAGAACAAGCAAAAGAAGAATTGACAAAACTAGGAGTGAAGTTGCCGGAAAAGGGTAAACACAAAGAAATGTTTGCGGGATTAGATGATCAAACGAAAGAAAAAGCGAAATCAATTTTAGAGCAAGAGAAATCCGGAAAATTAACACGTGAACAAGCGCAAGAAGAATTAACGAAATTAGGCGTGAAAATGCCGGAGAAGGGTAAGCGTAAAGATATGCTTGCTAACTTAGATGAACAGGCGAAAGAAAAAGTGAAGTCAATTTTTGAACAAGTTAAGTCCGGCAAATTAACGCATGAGCAAGCAAAAGAAGAATTAACGAAGTTAGGTGTGAAACTCCCAGAGAAAGAGAAGCATGAAGAAATGTTTGTGGGATTAGATGAGGCAACAAAAACAAAGGCAAAAGAGATTTTAGACAATGAAAAGAAACAATTAGAGGCATTGAATGTTGATTTACCGCACCATAAGTTTTTTATGAAAAAAGATGAGAAATAATTGAATGAATTCGTATCTTTCGTGTGGGCAACCGGAAGGTACGTGCGAGGACCGATTTCTGTCAGCAGAAATCGGTCCCTTTTAATGATTTAATAAAATTTTTTTCATAGTTAGTATGTATCCAAAGACGCAGTAGAAGATTGCAAAACCGATAAATACTTCTGTATATTGATATTTGCCTAATACATAGAAGGAAACAGCTGGTATAATAGCTACCGCTAAAATGCTATAACCAGGATACTTGTACCGATGCATGATAGCGAATAGAACAGAAAGAAATGTAGCGATGATACAAAAAACAGCAATCATTATTGGTGCACCTCCTATATGAATTATACCGTTTTTAGGGAATTAGAGAAGTGTCGTAAATTCTGTTATAATATAAGAAGAGAAAAATTTCGTATGTTATATAAAAAATATATTGATTTTTTCTAACAATTCAATATAATGAACAATAACTACAAAATTCGACATCAAGAAGTGATGATGAGGACACGATCAATTTTTTACGATTCTCAGAGAGGGAAGCCTTTGGCTGTGAGCTTCCTAATACGAAAAAATAGATTACCACCTCTGAACTGCAGCAGTGAACGAACATTTAGTAATTGCTTGCCGGCAAAAACCGTTATTTTAGACTTGAGAAATTGGTGAAGTGTGTTACTTTGCGAATTGAAACAAGGGTGGAACCACGAATATAACACTCGTCCCTTTTTTAGGGAGGAGTGTTTTTTTATTTCATTTTTGCATCACACTAGAATTGGAAGGAGGATAAGAAGCATGCATCATGATGAGAAGAACAAAATTGGTTTAACGGTAGCACTTTCTATTGTAGTAGGAACGATTATTGGGTCTGGTGTGTTTATGAAACCAGGCAGCGTATTAGATTACTCGGGGAGTTCTAATATGGCGATTCTTGCTTGGATAATTGGTGGTCTGTTGACGTTAGCAAGTGGTTTAACAGTAGCTGAAATTGGAGCGCAAATCCCGAAAAATGGTGGGTTGTATACGTATTTAGAGGAGATTTATGGAAGCTTTTGGGGATATTTATCAGGCTGGATGCAAACGATTGTGTATGGGCCAGCTATTATTGGAACGTTAGGGTTATACTTTAGTTCTTTAATGATTAATTTTTTCTATTTAGATAAAGTATGGAATTTACCAATTGCGATCGGAACAGTTGTGTTCCTTGGCGTTGTAAATAGTATGGGAACAAAATACGGAGGTATCGTTCAAACGATTACGACAATCGGAAAGATGATTCCAATCGTATTAATTGTTGTGTTAGGTTTTTGGAAAGGGAATAGCGACATCTTTAACGTAGTTGTGCCGATATCAGAAAATCAAAGTATCGGGATGGCAATTTTAGCAACGTTATTTGCTTATGACGGTTGGATTTTACTTGCTTCGATTGGTGGAGAAATGAAGAATCCAACAAAGCTATTACCGAAAGCAATGACAGTTGGGATTTTAATTGTAACAGCTGCTTACGTATTAATTAATTTGGCGTTATTGAATGTATTACCAGCAACGCAAATTGTAGAACTTGGAGAAAATGCAACAGCGACAGCTGCAGGAATGCTACTTGGAGAATATGGTGGGAAAATTATTAGTATCGGTATTATCGTTTCTATTTTCGGTTGTTTAAATGGAAAGATTTTAACGTTCCCACGTATCCCGATGTCGATGGCAGAACGTGGACAACTTCCATTTGCTAAGTTTATTGCGAAGGAAAGTCCAAGATTTAAAACACCAGCAAATGCGATTACTGTTGAAATCATTTTAGGAATTATTTTAATGATTATTAGCGATCCGAATAAGCTATCTGAGATTTCCGTATTCATTATTTATATTTTCTACGTAATGACGTTTATCGGTGTCTTCATTTTAAGAAAACGTAATAAAAATAAAGAGCGTGCATACAGTGTACCGTTATTCCCAATCGTACCAATCGTTGCGATTTTCGGCTCGCTCTTTGTAATTGGTAGTGCCATTATCAATGATCCGGTAAGTTGTTTCTTATCAATTGGAATTGTGTTTACGGGGCTGCCGGTATATTGGTATTTAAATAAGAAGAATAAAAATGAAGTGTCATGACTGAAGGGTAGGCGTATAATGCGCCTACCTTTTTTACTGTAAAAAAATTGTACTTGTGTTCAACTTCCATTTTGGTTACTATAATCGTAGTAACCAAAATAGAAAGCGTGGGGAAAGACTTGAATTTTCGTGTGTATATTTTAGCTATCGCGGCTTTCGTAGTCGGAACGGTTGAGCTAATTATAGGAGGAACGCTCGATTTAGTTGCCAACGATTTAGGTGTATCTATTAGTGCAGCTGGTCAGCTTATCACAATATTTTCAGTAGTATTTGCTTTATCAGGTCCTGTTTTACTAGCTTTAACAGGGAAATTTGAAAGAAAAACATTGTATGTTGGGGCATTATCAATTTTCTTAATCGGAAATATTATTTCAGCATGTAGTGTGAATTACGGGATGTTAATGTTCTCAAGGGTGATTTGTGCGGCGAGTGGTTCGCTTATTATTGCACTGTCAGTAACACTTGCTTCTAGCGTTGTAGAACCGCATTTTCGTGCGCGTGCAATTGGAATCATTTTCATGGGGATTAGTGGGTCACTTGTACTTGGAGTACCGCTTGGCCTTGTACTCGGAAATGCATACGGATGGCGTGCACCATTTGTACTCATTTCGATCTTAACAGTTATAGCAATCGCTTGTATTTCATTATTCTTAACGAAAGTACCACCGACATCGGTATTATCAATAAGAGAGCAGATTGCTACGTTAAAAGATAAAAAAATCGTCAGTGCACAGTTAACGTCATTCTTATTTTTAACGGGTCATTTAACACTATATGCATATTTAACACCATTTTTAAAAGATGTTATGCATGTGGAAGCGAATTGGATTAGTGTATTTTACTTCATCTTCGGAATCGCAGCAGTAATTGGGGGCGGCTTCGGAGGTTGGCTTGCTGATAAATGGGGATCGAAGAAAAGTATTATTTCAATTATTATCGTATTTGCGTGTGCGATCTTCCTATTGCCGATGATGACATTCTCATTCCCGCTGTTCATTATTATGATGGGACTTTGGAGTATGCTGAGCTGGGCTATTTCGCCAGCACAACAAAATTATTTAATTGAAATTGCACCGGAATCAGCTGGTATTCAGCAAAGTTTAAATAACTCTGCCCTTCACTTAGGAATTGCGCTCGGTTCAACAGTAGGCGGAGTTGTTATTGAGAAATCGTCTGTTATATATAATGCTTGGGTAGGAGGCGGCTTTATTATATTAGCGCTGCTTTGTGCGATTTTCTCGATTACGAGAGGACGTTCTACTCAGTTTGCGAAGGAAGAATCTATCGTTTGATAGGTTCTTTTTTATTTGTAAAAAATTGCAGGTTTTAGTAGAAAGGTAGAGAATTTGTATGTAGCGAGGTGATAGAAAATGGCATATGATTTAGTCGGAGTGATACTTAGCCTTATACCAATATTTGTGGTCGCGTTTATTTTTAGATGGGTTCGTTTCATCTATCAAAATTCAGAGAAACAAGTGGAGCAAAATGAGAAGATTATTGAGCTGTTGATGGAGATAAAGGAACAAAATGAAAAGGAGTCTAGGTGAACAGCTAGACTCCTTTTTTGTATGCAATTAATATCTCAACTTCATCAACAAACTCTTAATTTCCTCATCTTCCATAAAGAGATCATGGTGTTTCTGGGTAATCTTTGCAAGTGCAACGTCATGATAGAAAAATTCTGTAAAGAACTTTACGAAAGGTTGTGACATTGTTTTCATTGCTTGCCATGACTCTTGCTCTACACCAGCAAATAAAATTTCGCGGTCGTCAACGATGAGCAGTAAGTATCGCTCTAGCGCGTTAGGCTCTTCCGCTGGGATTAGAAAATGCATATTTTCTAAGTCTGTTTCGACTTTTCCAACTATAAGTGATTCGGTTTTGACGCCTTGTTTTGCTTTTTCTTCTAATAACGGAAGATATTCTAAAAGAGTATCATTCCAAGCTGAAATGCGAATTGATTCTTTTGCACTTTCGATGAGCTCTTTACTTTGAACGCGAATAGAAGATTGCATTTTTAAGCTCCATACACGGTCATCTGTAAATGATTTTTTCGATATAGTTGTCTCCAATTCTTTAATATTGGATTGAAATTCTGTCGTTAATTTTTCAATTGCTAGCTTGAGTGGTAATGCTGTATACATCTTTTTCTTCTCCGAAACAGAATCCATTACCATTCCTTTATCGATTAGACGTGCAAGCACTTCATATATTTTTGCTTTTGGCACGCCAGAATGCTTCACAATCGTTGTAGCATCTAATGGTTCGTTGCTTGATACGACAACTTCGTAAGCTTGGCTTTCATATTGTGAGAAACCGAATTTTTGTAACATAGTTCCCTCCGAACGAATGAGATTATAGTTTAAGGATAATGAACTATTTGTTTTTGCACAAGTGGTAGTCAGTTTTCTAATTGTATTAAGGTGAGAATTAATTTCAATTTTTTAATTTTATCCATTATACTTAATATAGTGATTAATATGATTACAATACAACAAGAAGGGTAATTAACTGTTACGATTTATTTAACAAATTATAACGAAAGTTAATTAAATATATCAGTAAGCCCTGCTAGTCAAGTGATTGGCTAGTAGTGAGGGTTAACTGCGGGCAATCCCTAAAGCTGATTGAACTACAACGTGGCTAGAAATGGCGAGCGTGAATGTCGCGAAAGCAGAAAAAATCAATCAGATGGTGCAAGGTTAAACCCTAAACACTAGAACAATGGGTCTTCCGCATCGAATCATCTAAGTCAAAAGTGATAAGATGAACGTTCAACGACTATCTCGTATAACTGACGAGAGTACACCACAAGCCTATGGTGGTGGAAAAATCCTCTATCTCTAAGTAGATAAACATATAGTCTGCGCTCATGTGAAAACATGAGAAGTTCATAAGAGAACTGGCTAAGGAATTGCGCCCTTAGTTGAACAAGATAAATTTGATTGAATCTATCAAACTTCATTGATTTTATCGAACATACGTGCTATGTTTGGTTCGATGAGGTGAGAATAATAATGAAATTTTCACGAGTTAGTCAAGTATCAGAATTAACAGGTTTGCATCCGAGTGGTCTCAGGAGAATGCTGGTGGAACACGCTACGATTCAGAAGAACAAATCTTTCATTAAAGGAGTTACATTCTGATGATATTGGCGAAGAAAGTTAGACTGATTCCAACGCCTGAACAAGAAAAAGTGCTTAGAAACCATGCTGGTGCTGCAAGATTTGCTTATAACTATTGTAAAAGAATGAGTGATAGATACTATAAGCTATTTGGAAAATCTGTTTCACAGTTAGCTTTACAGAAACGATTTACAAAGATTAAGAAGCGAAAGAGGTATGAGTGGTTAAAAGAAATCAATGCACAAGTTCCCAAACAGGCTTCAAAAGATTTTGATACGGCGAGAAAACATTCGTTCAAAAAGTACAAAAATGGTTATCACACTTCTTATAAATCCAAGAAAGATTTAATCCAAGGATTTTATGCCAATTATGAAAGACTGGTTATAGGAAAGAAAGTCGTTCATATTCAGTCTATTGGAGAAGTGAAAACAAGCCAACAACTACCAAGGAATAAAAAACCATCCAATCCAAGAGTTACCTTTGATGGTCGTCACTGGTGGATTAGTGTAGGGTTCCAAGAAGACTTTGAATCACAAGAACTAACGAATGAGTCGATTGGTGTGGATGTTGGTTTAAAAGAACTTTTTGTAGCTTCTAATGGTATGAAAGAACGAAATATAAACAAAGATGCTAAGGTTAAAAAACTTTTGAGAAGGAAAAAGTCAGCGCAAAGAGATATGTCTAGGAGATTTAAAAAAGGTGTAAAAATTCAATCTGCCGGATATGAAAAAGCGAAAGCTGAGCACCTGCGGTTATCTAGGAAAATTATGAATATCCGAAATAACCATATCCATCAAGCAACAGCTAAATTGGTGAAAACCAAACCAATGAGGATTGTTGTGGAAGACTTATCTATTTCGAACCTGTTAAAAAACAAAAAACTATCGAAGGCACTTTCCTTTCAAAAATTAAACTTCTTCTTTCAATGTTTATCATACAAGTGCGAGAAGTACGGCATTGCGTATGAAAAAGCTGATAAATGGTTCGCCTCAAGCAAGATTTGCTCATGTTGCGGCGTAAAATACGACCATTCGGTTCAACCAGAAGGACAGTGGAGTTTAAAGATTCGTGAATGGCGTTGTGCTTCATGCAATAGCTATCACGATAGGGATGTAAATGCTGCGATAAATTTATCAAGATGGGTAAAATAAATGCTTGATAATAGGAGGTAACGATACTGCCTCGTGTGGAGTGTTATACCCCTCGTCCCTTCGGGGTTGCGAGAACACGATGAAGCACTAACTCGTGTAAATTTGATTGAATTGTATAGATTTAGTTAAGTTTATCGTATCGGGATGCTTGGGGGAAGATGTTAAGAAGTTTACGTTTAAAAATTGCGGTAGTATTTTCGGTACTTATTTCTATGATGTTCGTAATATTAGGTACAGCTATGTATGAATTACAGAAAGAGAAGGAAGTGCGCTCCTTAGACCAGTATTCTCAAAATACGATGGATCTTGTGACAGAGCAACTTACGACATTTGTTCAAAGAACGGATGAAGATATGGGGTATTATGCGAACAGTGAGATGATTCGTAATATGCTTCAAGACGGAGTTACTCCAGAAGAGGAAGCATTTTTGACGAAAGAGTTTTCGGAGTATAAAAAGAACCATCCAGGCATTTTAGACTTATATATTGGTACGAAAGATAAAAAAACATTAAGTGCCAATCTTGCTGAAGGTGGAAAAGTGCCAGAGGGATATGATCCAACGACAAGACCTTGGTATAAAGACTCAGAAGCTGATGTGAAAACGGTTCACTGGGGACAACCTATGTATGAAATTGCAACAGGTAAGTTAAGCGTGGGAGTTTCTAAAGCAATTACAGCTCAAGATGGATCTGTATTAGGTGTTGTGGCGATGGATGTATCGCTCGGAACAATTCAGAAATTACTTCATAATATTCAATACAATAACGGCGGAGAAATGTTTATTATAAATGATAAAAATATGGCTCTTGTTTACCCGGAAAAGATAGGGAAAGATGTTTCGAAAGAGCCACTTGTGCAGAGTTTAAATAAAGATGTAACAAAATATGCTGTCACTACATTAAAAGGTGAAGAGGTAGTTGCATATAGTCAGTCATTTGATTTGATGAAATGGAAGATAGGAATTTTTTATCCGAAAGAAACAATTGATGGGCTATTACATAGTACGAGAAATACAGTCATTATAATGGCATGTATTAGCTTATTCGTTGGAATCGTAGCTTCATACTTGTTCTCACGAAGATTAGCAAGACCACTGCAATTATTAACGAATCACGTTCAAAAAGTAGCAGAAGGTGATTTAACGTTGCAAATGAAAGTGACAAGTAAGGATGAAGTTGGAGAACTGACGAACCATTTTAATCATATGGTTGAACAAATGAATGAAATGGTAAGCAAAATTAAAAATAGTGTATCAACCGTGCAACAATCAACGAATAATCTACATTATTTAACGAATGAAACTGTAGCAGCTAGTAAAGAAGTGTCAGGTGCAATGGATGACGTGAGCGGAGGAGCTTCTACGCTCGCTAATAGTGTAGATGAAGTTTCAGAGCAGCTCGAGAATATGGCGCAGTCAGTGGAACAAATGAATAACTCTGTTGGTGAAATAAAAGGAGTAGCTGGTAAAGCAGAAGAGGCATCTAAGCAAGGATTAAATACGATGCGAAATTTAGTTCGTACGAGAGAACAATCCTCTTCAATTGTCGTTCATACAGAGGAAGCATCTGGAAAGTTAGAGCAAAGGGTTGGATCGATTCAAAATGTTGTAGAGCTTATAAAAGGTATTTCGGATCAAACGAATTTACTTGCTTTAAATGCTTCAATCGAGGCGGCACGTGCGGGTGAACAAGGTAAAGGCTTTGCTGTTGTTGCGGAAGAGGTTCGAAAATTAGCGGAACAATCAAAAGAAGCAACAGTAGAAATTGCGACGATGATTGGTGATGTACAAGTAGAGGTAAGAAGAGTTGTAGAAGTTGTAAGTAAATTAAAAGACATTGCGGATATACAAAATAATGTTACGACAGAAGCAGAGGCGGAATTCCGTACAATTATGTCAGTTGTAAATACAATTAGTACTTCAGTAGAGCAAATCGTAGAAGAGGTACATAACATCGGTCACGAACAAGGAGAAATTACAGCGGTCATGCATACAATTGCTGGTACGAGTCAAGAAAGCGCAGCTGTTTCGGAAGAAGTAAATGCTGCAACTGAATCACAAGTGAATCATCTAGAAAAGGTAGCTCATACGATGGAAAGCTTGACGGAGCATATGAGAGACTTGGAAAGATTGGTTGAGCAATTTAAAATAGAGGAATAACAAATTAGTAAAATGATGCGTATTTCGGTAAAATAGATAATGGATATATAAGAAGCAATTATAGGAGGAAGACTACTATGGCAATTGTTGACGTATCGATTATTCCAGTAGGAACAGGTAATCCAAGTGTTAGTGAATATGTAGCAGAAGTACAAAAGGTGCTAGAGAAAAATGCAGATCGCGTGAAGTATCAATTAACACCAATGAATACAATTATTGAAGGAGATCTTCCTGTCATTCTAGAAGTAATTCAACAAATGCATGAAGTTCCATATACGAAAGGTGCACAGCGCGTTGCAACAACAATTCGTATCGATGATCGTCGTGATAAAGTAAGCACAATGGAGAAGAAATTAAACTCTGTTCGATCAAAATTATAAAGAAAAGCAGCGATCTTCGCCATAGCCATCAAGTTTAAAAAATAAGTCCGATGCCTTTTGGCATCGGACTTATTTTTTAAAACTTGAGAGTAGAA
>NZ_JAQFUL010000123.1:0-10488 GCF_027716265.1 Bacillus cereus group sp. Bc031 | reverse complement strand
CGTGGGAAAATCGGCTTTTTACCTTCCAAAAAATGTCTTAGCGTGGGTTTTATGTCATTTGGTTGGCGGGACCCCTAGAGTGGATCCGAAGTTTTTGAAGGGGATCGGGGGAATGGAGTATTTTATAGGGTTAATGGATGGTGTGCCTACTACTAGCAACTTCTCATATTATGAGGGGCTTGTTCGAGGTGCCTGGAAAATGTATCAGGCGGGTGTTCTTGGGCACAAGATGGGAGAGCGTCTTATTGCAGAGAAGAGTGAGAAAATTATTGGTGAGACGATTACGGCACTTTGTGAGTTAGAGGAGAAGGACTGTGTATGTGAGTTTGATTTGAAGGATGCGCTAGTTGATTTATATGAAGAGCTTCATCAAGATGCGAAAGAGATTACTGGTATTGAGACGGGTTATACATCGCTAAATAAAATGACGTGCGGATTGCAGGAAGGAGATTTTGTCGTTCTCGGTGCTCGTCCTTCGATGGGGAAGACAGCGTTTGCGCTAAATGTTGGACTGCATGCGGCGAAGTCTGGCGCGGCGGTTGGGTTGTTTTCGTTAGAGATGAGTAGTAAGCAATTATTGAAAAGGGTAGCTTCTTGCGTAGGTGAAGTGTCAGGAGGTAGGCTGAAAAATCCGAAGCATCGTTTTGCGATGGAAGACTGGGAAAGGGTGAGTAAGGCGTTTGCGGAGATTGGTGAGTTACCTCTTGAGATTTACGACAATGCAGGGGTTACGGTGCAAGATATTTGGATGCAAACTCGTAAGTTAAAGAGGAAGCACGGTGATAAAAAGATTTTAATTATTGTAGATTACTTGCAGCTTATTACGGGCGATCCGAAGCATAAGGGCAATCGTTTTCAAGAGATTAGTGAGATTTCTCGTAAACTTAAGTTATTAGCACGTGAGTTAAATGTTTGTGTAGTAGCATTATCGCAATTGTCTCGTTCTGTAGAGTCACGGCAAGATAAGCGTCCTCTTTTATCTGATTTAAGAGAGACCGGACAAATTGAGCAAGATGCGGATGTCATTATGCTTATGTATCGCGAAGATTATTACGATAAGGAAACGAAGCAGAAAGAGATGACGGAGATTCATGTGGCGAAGCATCGGAATGGACCTGTGGGGAGTTTTAAGTTGCGGTTTTTGAAGGAGTTTGGTCGGTTTGTGGGAGGAGAATGATGAAATAGAAGAGGGCATATAAAAAAGTAAAGGAGTGGTTACGGATGACAAAAGTAGGTCGCTTATATGAACAGGAGAAGCAAGAAGAAATTGATAAAGCACTTTCGGCAGCTGGAATGCTCTTTAAAGGAATGAGTATAGAGGAAGTGGCTAAGAAATTAGATGTAACAATTGAAAAGGTGAGAGAGTGGGAGAAGCGTTTATCTCGTTAACAGAGGAGTAATGTTCATCATTGCTCTTTTTTTATGTACTACGACATAATGTGACAAATTCTGGATGTTTTCTTTGCTAAGATAGGCTTGGTAATCTTACATTATGCTTAATAGGAGGCTATTAAAATGTTAAAGAAGCTAGGGGTGTTGGTTTTAGGTAGTGCTGTAGCGTTAAGTTTAGTTGCATGTGATGATGCTACTAAGGAAGCTTCTAATGAGAAAAAAGAAGAGCCGAAGCAGGAAGCGAAGAAAGAGAATAAAGAAAGTAAAAAGAAAGTTACAGCAGCTGATGTAGAAGCGATTAAGGTAGGCGATTCTTTAACTGGAGCAGGTGGGGAGAAATACGAAGATGTGGTCGCGAAGTTTGGAGAACCGGATAATAAAGCGGAGTCCCAAGCTGGGGATATTAAAATGATTATTGCTAGTTGGACAAAAAATGTTAATGGTGACCTTGGGGCGAATTTCAATGTTACCTTTACGGAAAAAGATGGACAAAAACTTGCTACGAGCAAAGCGCAAATGGGAATGAAATAAAGAAAGGGTAGGAGATTTAAAATGAAACGTACAACAGAATTTGTATTAGGACTTATTGGTGGTATTTTCGGTATTTTATGTGCATGTATTGCTTTATTTATTGGGGGAGTTGCTTCTGCTATGGAGGCAGAAGGAGCGAGTAATGTAATTGGTTTAGGCTGGGCAGCGGTCGCATTATCAATTCTAGGTATTGTTGGATCCATTATGGTAAAAAGTAAAGCAAAAGTTGGTGGTGCGATGATGACAATCGCTGCAATTGGAGGATTTATTTGTATTTCTTTCATTTATATTTTACCTGCTGTGCTTTTATTAATTGGTGGATTAATGGGGATTTTCCGCAAAGAGAAAGTGACAATGTCTGCATAAATAAATGTAATTAAAAATAGCCGACTAGAGTCGGCTATTTTTATTAGGTTAAATACGCAAATTTATTGATTTGCTCTTGTACATGTTTATTAGCTGGTGGGACTCTTTGAAGCGCCGTTTGAAGCAATGCTAATTCTTCCGTCAAAACTTTTACTAATTCAAAGTTAGTTTTATCTAGTGCCAGTTCATATACAATGAATTTCGCAAGTGAATCTGCATTTGTATCTACTCGTAATTCTTGAAGGATCTTGCCGAAAGTATCTCGTAGTTTGGCGCCCTGAACTTCATGGGATTTATGGAATAGTATGTTCCTTATTTCCCCATAAAGAAAGATCGTCTCTCCGCAGTAATCCATTGCTCCAAGTCATCTTGGCTACGTCGGACAAGTCGATTTACTAAAACATCATGCCATACATAATCCTCTAATAAGTATATATGAACGGGGTCATCTGTATAAAAAGCAATATTACGCTCTTCAAGTGATGGGCCATAAATCATTTCTTTAGAATCTATTGATAAAATAAACCAATGCTCTGTAGAGAGGGTTTCTGTATAAGTTGTTATACGATGGGCTTCTAAATTTTTAATAGGATTTTCAACATGCAAGGTAATGCCTTGTACTGTGACTTTATCAGCTATCTCAGCTAGATCCTCTTTTAACGCTTCATACATCTCATCCCACATTGAAATGACAATACGTCGTTCTGCTTTTTTTATTAATGTTTGACAGTAGCTAATGATTGTTTGATTGTCCTTTAACGTAATGACTCGATTATCCGTTTTTTCCTCAGAAGTTTCTAGTTTTTTTAATGAATCACTAATTCCTTCATAAGTAGACTGCCATTCTGATTGAGCCTTCTGTAAAAAGATTTCAACAGGTAGAGGTGAATAGCGAGTGGTGTCATTTATTTCTTCTTTCATGACAATTCCTTTTTCTACAAGGTTACCTAAAATCTCATAAATTCGCGCTCTTGGGACACCCGAATCTTTACTCACTTGATAGGCTGTGACAGGCCCTTGTTTCACAAGAGATACATAAGATTTAGCTTCATATTCATTAAAACCAATTTTTTTAAGCTGTGCACTATGTAGTCCACTTTTTTTGTCCTCCGATGTTTGCTGTTATATTTCAACGTTACAATAACTCTTTACATTTAGCAAATTGATAGTTACTATTACAATAGTGACTAAAGGGGAGGCTACGAGTATGGATTTTTATTTAGACCCATCTGTATTAATGATTTTGATTGTTTTTGGATTTGTAGCTGCATTTATTGATTCAGTTGTAGGCGGTGGTGGATTAATCGCGTTACCAGCTTTATTATTTACAGGATTGAATCCAGCAAGTGCAGTAGCCACAAATAAATTAGCATCGACAATGGGAAGTGCCACTAGTAATATTGTGTTTTATCGTTCTGGTAATCTTGATTTGAAATCGGCGTTTAAATTATTTCCAATCACTTTCATAGGTTCCATAATAGGGGCATGGACCGTTCATTTAATGAATCCAGAAGTATTGAAGCCATTAATGCTGATCATGCTTGGTGTGGTCGCTATTTATACGATATTCAAGAAGGATTGGGGAAGTATTTCCACTCATAAAAAATTGTCTGGCCGACACGTCATTATTTTTACCTTTTTTATTTTTGCTATTGGTTTTTATGATGGATTTCTAGGTCCTGGTACAGGTTCATTTTTAATGTTTGCTCTTTTATTCATTGGGTATGATTTTTTAAAAGCAGCAGGTACTGCGAAGTTTCTTAATTTAGGAAGTAACGTTGGTGCATTGTTGATGTTTATGTATGTGGGGCAAGTAAACTATGTGTATGGATTCATAATGGGAATTGCTCAAATTGCTGGAGGAATCGCTGGATCCAGATTTGCTATAAAAAAAGGAAGCGGGTATGTTCGCGCCCTTTTCATTACCGTAACTTGTTTGTTGTTAGCGAAAAATCTGTATGACTATGTGCAGTAAGTAATCTAAGTGAAGAGAATGAAAATAATATAAACTCATATTTTTCTATATAAAATTTCATTTGTTTTATTTACATAATATCTTTACAATCATTTGATAAAATAAAGTCAACTGCGTATTGTGAGGGTGGGTGGTTATCCCTTCTTTCTATTTGGAAGGAAAGGGGGGGATAATATGGACTTTTTGTTTGACCTTGTAAAAGAGTTTGTCAAAGCAACTATGTGCGAAGTTTCAGCGTATTTTTTGCGGAAGCAACTTCTAGATAAGGACAACAAAAAACCCACTCCGCGCCGTAGGAAGCAAAAGGGTGGGGTTCGCAAAAAGAAATAGCTTATAATAACTACCACCCTAAGCGGTAGCAGTTAGGGCAGAGATGTTAGCGCATCTGTTCTTTTATTATATGCCATTTTAGTGGATGTCATACTTATATAGTACTCTACCGAAAATATATCATATTCCCATTTTATGGTCAATTTGATTACATTTCCTCCGTAACATCATACCGAAGCAACTCTTCCTGATCATAAAACCTCTCAAAAATAATCCCCATTACATAGAAGAATACTAGACCGAAACCAATATGAATGAGTGTAAAAGTAGCTCCAAATGAAGAAAATTCATACACGAGAATTGGCAATTTCGCAGTTGTCCAAACGCCTAAGAAAAATACGATGTACCGAATGCTTGCGCCTTTTTTTAATAGTAGTGCTGCGATTGGAAAGGCGACGTAGAGGGGACCAGCTGCAATGCCTCCTAATAATAGAGAAAACAAGATTCCGTACATACCTGATTTTTTACCCATATATTTCATGAGCGTTTCTTTTTTCACCCACTGATCAAGTAGCCCTACAAATAGTAAGACAGGGGGGAGGAGAAACAGCATATCTAAAATGCTATTCCCTGTTAGTTGTAATGCACTCCACCCTAAAGATTGATTTATAAAAGTTAATACAAAGAGCCCGAGTAGTAAGACGAAAAAGAAGCGATATCTTTTTAATTCTTTCATACCATCACCATCCAAATGATATAGGAGAATAGAAGAGACATGAGCAAAGCGGCTGCATTACGTGCGTAAGCAAAGCTTCGCCCAAATATCTTTTGTTCCATCGGCAAGGTTGTAATTCCTACTGACATGAATGTAGACATAAGTGCCGCAACTTGAGGTAGGCCTGCGCCGTGTTGGACTAACGTATGACCAAGAGGAAATACGACGAAGCTTGGAATAAGTGCAACGGAGCCGAGTATTGCTGAATACATAATACCTAACAATCCGGACTGTTCTCCGATGATAGAAGAGATAAAGGACGGCGTTAAGATTGAAAGCGATAAGCCAACGAAAAGCATGATGGAGAGCATGGCAGGGAGAAGGTTGCGAAATATTTTCCACGACTTCATGAGAGCATCTTTCGTTTTCTTGCGGTCCTTCATAAAAGAAATCCCAGTAAGAATAATGGCTAACGTGTAAAGAATCACGCCGTTAATCATGATCGGATTCCTGTAAGTCTTTATATTTGCCCAGGAAAAAGGATAAGTTCTTCATTTTTTCTTCAATATCCATTTGAAAATCTGCCAGTTGTTCTTTTCCAGCAGACGTAATTTTGTACATCTTTCTCGGTTTGTCTTGATAATCTGTACTTACATAAGATTCAATCGCACCTTCGTTTTCTAATTTTTTTAGCGTACGATATAAAATGGCGCTATCTATTGGATTGACGGGAAGTTCTTCCTCGCACCTTTGCAGTAATTGCCCGCCATAGTTATCACCCTCAGCTAGAAATAACAAAAGAAATGCACCTGTATGTCTTCCTGTATGTTTCATGGATCTTCCTCCTAGAATGAATTATGATCAATACTGTTAATGACAGTATGCTGTTATTAACAGTATATGGTGTGTTAAGTGTTATGTCAATTTCAAAATGTACGAATTTCGAGGGAGAAGATAACAAGAACATTGTTTTTTTAGCGCTGGGAAACGACGGATAGGTATGGGCTGTACATCCAAAAACACAAAAAAAAGACACTCTCAAGAGTGCCTCCCCTTAGCAGCCGAATCCGCCGCCCCAACAGCTAGCGCCAACGATGATTAATAAGATAAAGAGTACAACAAGTAAAGCGAAACCGCCGCCGAAACCGCAGCCTCCACCACAACTACCGCCATAGCCCATATTAACTCCTCCTTCCATAAAGACCATTAATTAATGGATTTAATTCACTTTATGTTTTTACGGATAATCTTGAGCAGGTCCTTTTGAAAAATAAAGGTGCTTAGATTTTAAGAGAGTTGACGACCTTATTTTTGTCACCGTTATTCCGCTGATGACATATTCTATTTTATTCTGTGTATTGGGGGAAGGAGGATCTTTATGGCTAATTCTGAAATGATTTTACGTTTACTTACAGATTTAAAGATTGAACAGCAAGCTTTAAAAGAACAGCTGGAAAAAATGCAAACAGCTGTGAATACTCTTGAAGAAAAATCATTGATTGTGGAAGAAAAACCAAAGACTATTGAAGAAAAACCAGCTGTTGCTGCTGCAAAGCAAAGAGCTCATTCTGGACACCCAACATCTTTTCGTGCTTGGAGAGCATCTGCTCAAAGGAATTCATAAAAATATAAGAAAAGAAGACATCAATTAAGATGTCTTCTTTTGCTTGTACAATCCAAATGATATTAAGAAGGTATATCCATATTGCTTTAAAAATAAGAAGAAAATAACGATTGTCGACTCCTTTTTTAGTATAGCATGTAATAATGAAATTTTATATGTGATATTGCATATATATAGATTATAAAATTTTTATGTTATATATTTTAGTTGTCTGTTATTTGTTTTAATTCATTTACTTATATTATTTTTTGAGCGCCCCAGTAATGGGGCCTTTTTTTATAATTGTTTTAAAGCGGAAACCCCTCAAGTATAGTGAGGGGCTACATGACTAGGTAAATGAATAATTATTAGTGTTTAATGAGCTGAAGTTCAGGATATTGCTTCTGAATGTCTTCTAAATGATTTTCGTTTATTCCTTTTAAATTTTGATCAAAGAAGCTAGTTACTAGTTTATTAATGAGTGTATAATTTGCAGCTACATCTTCGTCTGGTTCGTTAATAATAGGTGAAAATGCTGCTAAATCTGTAAAACTAGTATGGTTTGTTTTTGGAATTACCACTGTGTACACGCCCGGTTTTTCAATCGTTTTATTTCTTAAATAAACTATTTCCAATAATTCATTTTGGATTCCGGTTATCTTTTGATTCTTAGCCTCTTTCATAAAATGAATCGTAGCCTCAGCATTCATCAACATGAATGGTTTCTGAGGACCGTCTTTAGGCATTGGATCGCCAAACAATCCGCCATCCATATCAATTGCAGCTTTAATACGCGTATCCTTTACTAACATTTGTGCGGAAGTTGCTCCGCCAAAAGAGTGACCGAACATTCCAATTTTGTCATAGTTAATTAAGTCTGCGATCGTTTTAAAACTTTTATCGAAATTACCTTCTATTACTTCGTTTAAAACAAAAGTAGTATCCTGTTCCCATTTTTGAACTATCGTATTTAAGGCCGTAGGTGTATTTTCAATTGGTATAGAGTCTACACGGTTTCCGTTAGGGAAAATCGTTGTTGCTGCGTATCCTGTGAAATTAAGAGCGATTACTACATAGCCTTGACTAGCTAATTCCTCTAACTGGAATGTATTTTGTTGACCATATAATCCCATCCCATGGCCGAATAAAAGGAGGGGGAATTTTTCTTTAGCTTGAAGTGGCTTAGCATCTTGATAAGAATGTGTTTTTGTCAGCCCTAAATGTGTCGTTACGATATACGGAGCACCGTTTGTTACTGCCAATTGTTCAGCCAGCTCGTTTATGTTCTCAAAATAGGTAGAAGGGTTCCCTGATCCTTTTTCGGCAGGATAATATACTTGTATCATTAACTCACGATCTCTATGATTATTTGGTACAGTGGTTTCTTTTCGATTTTTATCAATTAAATGAAAAGCTTTCGTTCCTACTGTATATTTCCCAGTAGGCTCAGGGAGTGTTATGATCGGAAAAAGTAAAGGTAATGTAAACATTGCGATAGCAGTTACGATAATTCCTAAACCTTTTAAAACTTTCATCACTAACTTTTTAGAAACAGCTGTAGTTTTTGGTTTCAAAAAAACTTGTAATGTTAAAACGAACAATAAGAAATAGGCGGGGATCATACGCCAGTTTGCACCAGTTACAATGATGGTGGCAAATAAGAATGCATAATTGATCAGTAAAATGGCTACATTTTTTTTCGTTAAACCACGTTCGATAAAAATGAGAGTGATGCTAGATAAAAGTAATACAGCAACAAAAATGATTTCTAACATTTTCAGATTTTAGCTCCTTTCCAAATCACGTTGTAATAGATTGATAATTTACAACCTTCTCAATTATATAACTATCATTGGTGATTGTATGCATGTAAGTAAGTTTAGAATGTTTTTACATGACATTTTAAAAAAAGTACTCATACGAGTACTTTTTCTTAAATGGATTATTATTTATTTTTAAACCGTTCCCCATAAATGATAAACCATACCGAAAACAAAAAATGCGAGTCCTACAAATAAAACCATTAAAGCAAGCATTCCATTTTTATTATGTTCCATACAGTTAGCTCCTTTTTAGTTATATAGAAAAAAGCCTTTAGTCGTAATTATGGCTAAAGGCTTTGATCTTCATACTTTACAGTTAATAAAAAAGTTGTACTTCTGTATGAATTTGGAATATGATTATTTAAAGAGTAGGTGATGAGTACATGCAGGAAACAAAACAATTCCCGCTTATATGTGGAAATCTCTCATTAGATTTAGTGAATACAGAGTTAGTTAGGCGTGGACAACGTTATGATTTATTAATAACGGATGAAGATGTATTAGAATGGCTATATGTAATAAAGGTTAATCTTCCTTTTTGGAATGAAAAAACACTTATAGGAATTCAAGAACGAATGGATCAAGTTACATCTAGCATATTAGAGGCAAGAGAAGTACTGAGAAAACAGTTTGAGGCAATTGCTGATCAGCACGAAATTTCTAATGATTTTATTACGTATTTAGAAAAACAAATTGAGAAGGCACCCTTTACATATAAAGTCATTGAACAGCGTCTAGTACCTGTCCCAATTGGAGAAGTTGAGGATGTACTTGTATCGATAATTGCATTTGATGCTTTAACCTTAATAACAGAAAATAAGCTTATTTCTCTTAAAAGGTGTTCAAATCCCGACTGTGTTTTATTATTTATAGATAAAAGTGGGAAACGAAAATGGTGTTCTATGAAAATATGTGGGAACCGAAAAAAGGTAGCAAAATTCCAGGATCGAAAATGTGAAGAAGTTTAGGGATCAACTTATAGCAGTTGATCTTTTTTATGTATTTTCAAACTAACCCCTAAAATTAATATTGACCAGTTAGTTTGTTTGAAATATAATTATTGGTAAATAAAGGAGGAGAATGATGAATCATATAACAGCAGCTAAGCAGAAAGAGGCTCCACCAATAAGTGTACGATATTTTGCAAAAATGAAAGGGAAAGGAAGAAGTCCGTTACAAGTAAACATAAAGGACTCTTTGACGGGACTATTAGGGGGATTTTTAACAATTCTCACCTTAACATATTTAACGAGTATAACTTCTACAGAATTGTTAATGGCTCCATTTGGGGCGAGTTGTGTATTAGCGTTTGGAGTTTGGAATGCACCGTTATCACAGCCACGTAATATTATTGGAGGACATTTGATTTCAACTTTCATTGGTCTATCAATATATCATTTGTTTGGGAATGAATATTGGACGATAGCTTTAGCAGTGGGGATGGCAATAGCCGTTATGATGTTAACGAGAACAACGCATCCTCCGGCAGGGGCTGATCCAATTGTCGTTATTTTAGGAGCATACAGTTGGAGTTATTTAGTAACACCAGTTTTAGTTGGTTCCCTTGTTATTGTAGTTATTGCTTTATTCATTAATAACATGAGTAGTAAAAGAAGCTATCCAACTTTTTGGATATAATTAATAAGGTGAAAAACAATTTGAGTAAGTATCCCGTTTTTGCTATGTCTTCATTTCATATACTTTTTAGTTTACAAAGAAAAGACACCCATATAAGAGCATAGCCATCAAGTTAAGAAAATGAATAAAATTTAACTAAATGGGTCATCCTTCCATGCATACCGCATGGAAGGAT
>NZ_JAQFUL010000122.1:0-10569 GCF_027716265.1 Bacillus cereus group sp. Bc031 | reverse complement strand
ATGCTAGGAAACTAGCACGTACGGTGTGAGGTGGGGGAAAAGGTGGAGATTACATCAAAGCCTTACCTATCATCATACTATGGCCGGGCTGCTAGACAAAGACAATTACTAGCTGCTGTTGCTCAAAAACTAAATTCCACCTCTACCGTATTTAAAATTAAAGATTTGACAGCAGTCGTTGGAAAATATATAAAAACTGACATTCCTATTTCAGATGGCCTTGCTCTTTACAAGAAACTTTCTGGGTTTGATCCTTCCACAATACAAACACTCAAACTTGAAGGAGAAGACAAAAAAATAGGTGGTATTTATTACTTCCTTCCAGATCCAAACGGTGTTGAGGCAGTACGTAACGAAATTAAAAAAGAACTAGGAGAAAAGGTAACCACGCAAGAAAATTCAACAACAAAAACGGAATCCACTCCTTCTTCAAATTCGAACTCTAACGAGAAAGCAAAGAAAGAAACGAATCAGAATCAGAACAAAACACCAACTGATCCCCCTCCTTCTACGAATGCTCATGCAGAGTGGATTATGAGAAATCAGCAATAAAACAGCCAAATCGCATGCGATTTGGCTGTTTTTTTATTTATTAAAATGTTTTAAGATTGCTTCTACAATACGCTCTGATGCACGGCCATCACCGTACGGATTAGATGCTTTTGACATCTTATCATGAGCTTCTTTGTCTGATAACAACTCATCTGCAAGACTAAAGATTGTCTCTTCGTCTGTTCCCGCTAATTTCAACGTACCTGCTTCAATACCTTCTGGACGCTCTGTTGTATCACGAAGAACAAGAACCGGTACTCCTAATGACGGAGCTTCCTCTTGTACACCACCAGAATCAGTTAGCATTAAGTATGAACGAGCTGCAACATTGTGGAAATCAATTACATCTAGCGGCTCAATTAAATGAATGCGGCCATGATCGCCTAAAATATCATTTGCAGTTTCACGAACAACAGGGTTCATATGAACAGGATACACAACTTGTACGTCTTCATGCTTATCAACAAGACGCTTAATTGCACGGAACATATTACGCATTGGCTCTCCTAGGTTTTCACGACGGTGAGCTGTCATAAGTACAAGACGATCACTTCCAAGTTTCTCTAGTACAGGATGACTATATGTTTCTTTTACAGTCGTTTTTAGTGCGTCAATCGCTGTATTTCCTGTTATGAAAATACGTGATTCATCTTTATTTTCTTTCTGTAAGTTCGTTGCTGATTTTGCTGTAGGTGAGAAATGAAGATCTGCCATTACACCTGTTAATTGACGATTCATCTCTTCTGGGTATGGAGAATATTTATCCCATGTACGAAGTCCTGCCTCGACATGGCCTACTGGAATTTGATTATAGAAAGCAGCTAAGCTTGCGATAAACGTTGTCGTCGTATCACCATGTACAAGTACGATATCCGGCTTTGCTTCTTTCATTACTTTATCCAAACCTTCTAAACCACGCGTTGTAATATCGATTAACGTTTGGCGATCCTTCATAATATTCAAATCGAAATCTGGTGTAATTCCAAAGATACTTAATACTTGGTCTAACATTTGACGATGTTGTGCTGTTACAGTCACAATCGATTCAATTTTCTCTGGATGCTTTTGCAACTCTAATACAAGAGGTGCCATTTTAATTGCTTCTGGACGTGTCCCGAAAATTGTCATTACTTTTAAACGTTCAGTCATTTCATTGCCTCTTTTCTTTCACTAGTTACAAATCCTATTATGACATATAAGAATATACATGAATACATACCTTTTTAACGAATAACGGAAAAATCCCTCTTATGAATACTTTCTCTTCCAACAGAATAATAATCTATTCCTTGTTTCTTAACATCCTCATTAGTATAACAATTTCTTCCACCAAATAAAATAGGTTCTCTCATAAGTTGTACGTACTTTCCTAACGGATACGTTCGGATAGCCTCCCATTCTGTCACGATAAAAGCCGCACTCGCTCCTCTAATCGATTCATCTATACATTCACTATATTGTATAGCCTCCCCAAAGATATTTTTCATATTTTGAATCGCCTTCGGGTCATATAGCACTATGTCTGCACCTATATTCATTAATTCTTGTATCATAATAAGGGACGGTGCGTCTCTTATATCATCTGTATTCGGTTTAAATGCTGCTCCCAGCACTGCAATTCGCTTCTTGTTCATATTCATTACTTTCTTCGCTTTCTCAATCAATAATAGCTGTTGTTTATTATTTACTTCAATGACGGCTTTTAACAAACGAAAATCATGTGCCACATTCCCTGCAATTTGCACAAGCGCTTTCGTATCTTTCGGAAAACAAGATCCCCCGTAACCAATGCCTGCATTTAAAAAAGACGACCCAATTCTCTTATCCATTCCCATTCCTTTTGCAACATCTAATACATTAGCTCCTACCTTCTCACATATATTTGAAATTTCATTGATAAAACTAATTTTTGTCGCTAAAAAGGCATTCGATGCGTATTTAATCATCTCTGCACTTTTTATATCTGTAACATACGTTTGCAAATGTAATTTACTATATAAATTCTCAACTTTTCGCGCCGCTTCCTCATTATCAGCTCCAATTACAATACGATCTCCCTGAAAAAAATCGTAAATCCCTGAACCCTCCCGTAAAAATTCGGGATTCGATACAATATGTAATTCATGCCTATTTTGTAATGTCTCCTCAATCCATCCCCTCATAGCACCATTCATCCCTACAGGAACAGTACTTTTTGTAACAACAATAATGTCTTTAGTCGCATATGTTCCAATATCAAAACATGCATTTTGAATATATGTTAAATCTGCTGTCCCATCTAATAACGATGGCGTTCCAACTGCAATAAATATAAATTCTGCATCATGAAATGCTTCTTCTTTACTTGTTGTAAAAGTTAAACGATTATTCTCACACGCATCATGTATTAATTCATATAAGCCAACTTCATAAATAGGCAAATCCCCTTGTTTTATCCGTTCAATTTTCTCATCATTTATATCAAAACATGTAACCGAATGTCCCAATACTGCCAATCCTACTCCTGTAATCAATCCAACGTATCCGGTACCTATTATCGTAATTTTCATTTCCTTTTCGCACAGGAATATACAATAGAAAATATACGAATACATAGAATTTCCCCTGTGCTTCCCCCTCTCATATTAAAAATAAGAAAACTTTTTTACTTCTTTATTATATGAATTGCTTTCTTCATTCTTTTTTAAGTTTTTGTAAAATTAAATATTGTCCATAAAACAAATAGAAATTTTACCGAGATTAAAGCTGCACGTTCAGACTTGAAAAATTCCCACATTTTAACACGGAACTTACTCATTTCTACGTGTAACACTTATAATATTGAAATAAAATTATTCGCTATTAAAGAGAAAGAGAAAATGTCATATTCCAAAGCCCAATACGATTAACCTTCTCAAACGATTCAACATTCTGTATACCATTGTCATATATTCTATCTGCTTCCATTTACCATAAAACGAAAAAAAGATTGAATTCTAATCTTTTTGTGATACCATATGTTATGAGCCTGTAAATAAACATCATAATTTTCAGATAAATATATTAAAAAAAATTACGTTAGACTATAAAAGGGTGGGGTATTAATGGACTCACAAGTGATTTATGCCATTTTGGCATCTTTCATCACTGTACTCGTCGTTACTCCTTTAGTTATTAAGTTAGCTTTTAAAATAGGAGCAACAGATAAGCCAAACGCGCGTAAAGTGCACCAAAAGATTATGCCTCGTCTTGGCGGGTTAGCAATATTTATTGGTGTGGCTGTTGGATTTGTTGTCGGTGGCTTATATGAACAAAGAATGTTATCGATAACGCTAGGTGCGATTATCATTGTAATCATCGGTATTTTAGATGATATGTACGAGTTATCTGCGAAGGTAAAATTCGGTGGACAACTATTAGTTGCCATTATGATTGTAAAAAGTGGATTATTAGTGCAAGTATTATATATTCCAATCCTCGGGGATACTGAACTTGGATGGCTTGCTTACCCAATTACAGTATTTTGGATTGTAGGTATTACAAATGCAATCAACTTAATTGACGGCTTAGATGGATTATCCGCTGGTATTTCATCTATCGTACTGGCAACGCTAGCATACATGGCCTTCACTAGCCCATGGGGTACTGGAACGGCTATCATTTTACCGCTAGCACTAATTGCACTTGCAAGTACAATTGGATTTTTATTCTACAACTTCCATCCAGCAAAAATTTTCATGGGAGATACAGGAGCACTATTTTTAGGATACTGTATTTCTGTTATATCGTTACTTGGATTATACAAAAGTGTAACGTTATTCAGCTTTATCGTTCCAGTTATCATTTTAGGCGTACCTGTATTTGATACGGCATTTGCAATTATCCGTCGTATCGTAAATAAAAAACCTATTTCAGCACCAGATAAATCGCATTTACATCACCGTTTACTTGCAATGGGCTTCTCACATCGCAAAACGGTACTAATTATATACGCGTTTGGTATCTTCTTTAGCGTAAATGCTATTATTTTTACTAGTGCAACATTATGGTTATCCATTATTCTTCTTTTCGTTTTAATCTTCTTTACAGAAATTATTGCTGAAGTAATTGGACTTGTACATGAACGTTACAAACCACTTATTTCCTTTTATAAAAAAGTGAAAAAACGCGAAGACTAATTGTAGTATAGCCTTTACTATTATGAAATATTCAAATAGCATCCTCTTTCTTATAAGAGGATGCTATTTTTTATTCATTATTTTATATTTCCAAAATATAGCTTGTTTGAGAGTTCCACTATTGGAGAAAGATATACATAATAAGAAAAGGATTATATTTTCTTTTTTACATCTTGATTGTCAAACTGAGGGTGAATGTTATGATCAAGCGAGTATTTCAATACATTATTTTATTTTTAACGATTACTATGTACGCGTCATCTCATGCAGGAGCGACTACCATTCCCCCTGCTGAACATCATCCAAATACCGAAACTACCTCTTCTACCAAAAAAATCGCGTACTTAACATTTGATGACGGACCAAACAAATATACTACGCAAATTTTAAACATCTTAAAAGAAAAGAACGGAAAAGCAACTTTCTTTGTTATTGGTGGAAAAGTGCCACATTATAAAAAGACAATGCAACGATTAATTAAAGACGGACATTATATCGGGCTTCACAGTATGTCACATGATGTAAAACGCCTTTACACCGGTGATCCATCTGCTTTAATTACAGAGATGGAACAAACACAAAGCATCGTTCAGCAAGTTACAAAATTAAATTCACATCTCGTTCGTGTCCCGTATGGTAGCATGCCTTATTTAAAAAAAAATTACCGTGATGCACTTGTATCAGCCCAGTATAAAATGTGGGATTGGACAATCGATACATACGACTGGAAAAGCTATGATAACCCTTCTGCCATACTAGAAAGGGTACGTAATCAGAGCGATGAACAAGTCGAAGTAATTTTAATGCATGATTCGAGTGTAACCGTACAAATACTGCCACAAGTAATTGATTACTTACAGTCACAAGGATACAAGCTTCTTCCCTATAATCCATCTTCTCATCTCGAAGTAAACTTTTGGAAAGACACAAGATTGTAACAGCTTTAGTGCCTATGTGCTAAAGCTGTTTTATTTTTCTCTTCCCACCCTTCCCATTTTTGTGTAAAATTTTAAATAGTGATGAAGTTTCGAGGTGAATAGAAATGAAACGAATAGATCTCATTTTTAACGCAATACAAAAAAGCAATTATACAGAAGGTGTAACTGCATCAGAACTCGCTACCCTGTTGCAGCTAGATCGAGCCAATGTAAGTAGCGACTTAAACAAACTCGTAAAAGATAAACGTTTATTAAAAACAAATACGCATCCTGTTCGTTTTTATATAGAAACGAACACTTCGTTGGAAACGCATTCAAAAGAAGCAACTTCATTAGATACATTTGCAGTTGAAAATACGAGCCTTAAAATCGCAATCGAAAAAGCGAAAGCTTCTATTCTCTATCCTCCAAACGGTATGCATACTTTACTGCTCGGAGAAACAGGCGTCGGAAAATCCATGTTTGCTTCTTTAATGCACGAATATGCAATTGAAGTTGAACAGCTTCCTAAAAATGCACCATTTATCGTCTTTAACTGTGCTGATTATGCAAACAACCCACAGCTACTACTCGGGCAATTATTTGGGATTAAAAAAGGAGCGTATACAGGGGCAAGTGATCAAAAAGGGTTAATTGAAAAAGCACATGAAGGGATCCTTTTCTTAGATGAGGTACATCGCCTTCCTCCAGAGGGACAAGAAATGCTTTTCACCTTTATTGACCGCGGAGTATATCGCCGCCTTGGAGAAACAGAAAACGAACGTAAAGCACAAGTATTGATCATTACTGCAACAACAGAAGAACCAAATTCATTTTTATTAAAAACATTTACAAGACGTATACCAATGACTGTCACGCTGCCACCACTTCGTGAGCGTACACATAAAGAACGTTTTGCTTTACTGCAACTATTTTTCACAAATGAAGCAATTCGCTTGCGAAAAGAAATTCACGTTAGCCCGAATGCAATGCGTGCTTTCGTCTTTTACAATTGTCCTAATAACATCGGCCAATTAAAAACGGATGTACAAATTGCCTGTGCGAAAGCCTATTCTGACTTCGTGACAAAGAAACGTGATTCTGTCTATGTTTCAAGCACAGACTTACCTTGGTATATGAAAGAAGGACTATTCATTGAAAGAAAGAGCCGTCATCTATACCAAATACCGAATGAAACATTTATATTTACAGGTGATGAAGGTTGGAGTAATCATAAAATAGAAAATGAAAAACAGTCTTCTATTTACGATTATATTGACTATAAATATGAAGAACTTCAAGCTCGTGGTATTGAAGAGGAAGAATTAGAATTACTAATAGAAAATGATATTCAAAGCTTTTTCGTACAATATTTTAACCAAATGTCAAAAAAGACAAGTCATGAAAATGTTTTTAAAATTGTAGATCGTAATATCGTTTCCGTTTGTGAAAAAATTGCTGAACTTGCTGAAAAACATTTATCCAAAACGTTCGATGAAAAAGTATTTCTCGCTTTAAGTTTACATGTACAGACAACTCTACAACGTTTACAGGCCGGAAAACAAATTCATCACCCGCAATTAAATCAAATTCGTACGAAATATAAAGAAGCTTTTTCCGTAGCTATGCAATGCATTCAACTACTGGAAGACGAATTACAAATAACAATGCCTATCGATGAAGCAGGCTTTTTAACAATGTTCTTCGTTGTTGATCCAATTCCTGCCTCACAAACAGAAGTAAAAGTATTAATATTAGCGCACGGCAACGGCATAGCAACAGAAATGGCAAACGTCGCAAATGAACTGCTCGGCATTGACGAAGTAACCGGTATCGATATGCCGTTACATGAATCGCCGAAAGATTTCTTAGAGCGTGTGAAAGTGTATATGAAAACACTCCAAAATGTAAACGGGCTTCTCTTACTCGTTGATATGGGATCTCTCGCTTATATTGGTGATATATTAGAAACTGAGTTCAAAATTCCAGTGCGTGTTCTTTCCATGACAAGCACTCCACATGCACTAGAAGCGGCTCGAAAAGCTCAGCTTGGCTACTCGTTAGATGCATTATATGAAACGGTGAAGAACTTAACACCGTTTTACTTAAACGTACAAGAAGAAAAGAAAAAACCACTATCACCAATGAAATCTGTTATTTTGACAGCTTGTTTAACTGGGGAAGGCAGTGCTTTAGCTATTCAAAAAATGTTGGAGAACTATTTGCGATTTGACAAAGACTTAATTGAAATCATTCCGATTAGTATCGTCCATGAAAAAGATTTAACGAAAATGATTGAGAACATAAAAAAAGAGCGGAATATCATTTGTATTGTTACGAATTTTGATGTGCAAGTGCCATGCTTAACGTATCATTTCCAAGACATTGTAAACTACACAGCGATTCAGCCAATTCAAGAATTAATTACGTATGAAGAAACATATGCAAAAATGGCTGATATCCTGGAACAACAAATGCAGCGTAACGACGGAGCATTACTTATCAAAACAATTCGTTACGCATTAAATACAATTCAAGAATTAATTTCCTTACAGCTAACTCCTGACAGTTTAATGGGTGTTATTCTGCATATGAGCTGTATGGTTGACCGTCTTCAAAAGGGAGAAAGCCTTCTCCCTCATCCAGATAAAGAGAAACGAAGACAAGATGAATACTGGATGTATATGAAAGTAAAAAAGGCATTGCAGCCAATTGAAAATACATTTGAAATACAAATACCTGATGACGAAGTGTTTTATGTTATGGACTTCTTCATTAAAAATCAGCCTCTAAAAAATTAATCGTGGCAGTTTTTTAGTATATCGATCTTAACTCAGATTTTATCAGCGATTTTCAAAATATATCAGCGCAACTCGAGTTTTATCAGCGATTTTCAAAATATATCAGCGCAACTCAGGTTTTATCGGCGATTTTCAAAATATATCAGCGCAACTCGAGTTTTATCAGCGATTTTTCTAATATATCGATTTACCGTCAATAATCGCTAAAATTCGCACCTTATAACAGAAAAGGCTGTTCAATATGAACAGCCTTTTTGCTACTTCTTTACTTTCCTAATTCTCCCCCTTATTTCACCCTTCTTATGGGACTTCGTATAAACATTTACATATACATTCGCCTGAATAATTTCTTGCAGTAAGCTATCAAACGCTCGCCCCTGTAAAGGCCCTTCAAAATCCCCCACATTAACTACACCAGTGACGACTCCTTCATTAACACTAATACCTTGCTTTAATGGACCAAATAAACTTAAAACAATTGGACCAATTTGATTTGCTTTCCCTAAATGAATTTGGCATGATGTAACTTTTTCGATGTTTTTCAATATGACCCGATATTGCAACTTCTTTAAATCCTCACTAAATATAAACTCTGCTACGCCATAAGCTTCTGTATTTACAGGAGGTATTTCCCTCTTACCTGTTAACCTCGCAAAGAAATGTGTTGTCATACGGGCATTCTCCTTATATAAATTTCCCAGCACTACTTCTACTACTTTATGGTTTATACATAATCATTTATGACTTTTTCAAGTGTTAATTACGAAGAAAAGATTCACATAATCTTTACACTAGAATCGTTCCTTTTTCTTTACTACCTCTTGTATAATGCACTTAGAAAAACATTCTAGGAGGTCGTTTTGGAAAATAACAAATACACTTTTCACACATTATTAGAGATTTTTCTCGTCTCATTTAAATTAGGACTTACTTCGTTTGGTGGCCCCGTCGCCCATCTCGGCTATTTCCACCACGAATATGTACAAAAAAGAAAATGGATGGATGAACGAATCTATGGAGATTTAGTAGCACTATGTCAATTCCTCCCTGGTCCTGCTAGCAGCCAAGTCGGTATGGGCGTTGGATTATTAAGAGGCGGGGTATTCGGAGCTATTATTTCATGGATTGGGTTCACTTTACCGTCTGTGCTTGTTTTAGTTTTCTTCGCCTCATTCCTTAATCAGTTCGACCTTGGAAGTGCTGGCTGGATTCATGGGCTAAAACTTGTAGCAGTCGCTATTGTCGCTCATGCAATATGGGGAATGGCGCAAAAATTAACGCCAGACCGAAATCGTGCGACGATTGCAATTGCAACTGCCTCAATCGCCCTATTATGGCCAAGTAGCTGGACACAAGTCACTCTCATTATCATATCTGGCTTTATCGGCTGGCTTTTATATCGCAACGAACCAATTAGTCAATCTCAACATATAAAAGTACCTATTTCAAAAAAGATAGCAGTTTCTTGTCTCGTCTTATTCTTCGGACTATTACTACTGCTACCAATATTAAGACCATTCTCTTATTACATCGCTTTATTTGATAGTTTCTATCGCTCTGGCGCACTTGTATTTGGAGGCGGACACGTCGTCCTCCTCCTTCTTGAAGGTGAGTTCGTACAAAACGGAATGATGACGAAAGAACAATTCCTAGCTGGATACGGATTAACACAAGCAATGCCAGGACCACTATTTACATTCGCCTCTTATATAGGAGCAGTGTTAAACGGGACGCTTGGTGCCATACTTGCAACAATTGCGATCTTTCTTCCTGCTTTCTTACTCGTTATTGGTGTTTTACCCTTTTGGGACAGTGTGAGAAAAATATCTTTCATACAAGGCGCACTACTTGGAGTCAATGCGGCCGTTGTCGGTATTTTAATTGCCGCTTTTTATGACCCTATTTGGACAAGCACGATTAAGAACGCTGTAGATTTTGTTTTTGCATCTCTTCTATTTTGCTTGCTCGCTTTTTGGAAAACACCACCTTGGGTTATCGTTATACTTGGAGCCTTTGGCGGATATATTCTATCCATTTTGTAAATAAAAAAAGACGGCATAATGTATGATATTATCCCCTTTAGGTAGACAGTGTGAAAAAGACCATGTATACACATGGATGTTACACTATTACGTGGAGGGG
>NZ_JAQFUL010000121.1:0-10720 GCF_027716265.1 Bacillus cereus group sp. Bc031 | reverse complement strand
CTTGGAATGACAGTTCACTGTTGAACTGTAAGTTCGACAATGCCTAAGCTTTTCACTTAGGAACGTGTCGCACCGCCCCAAGGATCGACAATTAAAGAATGGCCAGCAAACTCATTATTTGGATCCTTCCCTGCCCTATTACATGCTACAACATAACACTGATTTTCAACTGCTCTTGCTTGTAATAGTAAACGCCAATGCGCTAAACGAACTAATGGCCATTCAGCTACAACAAATAAAACTTTTGCACCTTTAGCAGTATGAACGCGCATCCACTCCGGAAAACGAATATCATAGCAAATGGTGCCGGCGCACTCTACATCATCTAACTTAAATTCACCAGTACGATTTCCAGCGATTAAATATTTATGTTCATCCATAAGCTGAAATAAATGCACTTTACTATATTCATTGACTAGTTCTCCTTTATTCGTTACAACATACATTGTATTTGTAACACCTTGTTCCGTTTGCCTTGCTATAGAACCACCAACAATATGTACACCATATTGTTTCGACCATTCTATCAACTTTTCTTTCGTTTCCAATCCATCCCTATCTGCAATTTCAGAGAGTCTCGTTAAATCATAACCTGTTGTCCATAGTTCTGGTAAAACAATAACATCTGGTCTTTCTTTCATCGCTTCACTTATTTTATTTTTAGCATTCTCAATATTTTTTTCTACATCTCCAAAGACAATATCCATTTGAATACATGCGACTTTCATTTTTTCAGCCCCATTCTTATTTTTTTCTTTACAAAATACTGGAAAGATTATATCATTTGTCACTAGAATTGTAACAACTTTCAAAAGAGGTGGAAAGTATGAAATCATTTCAACCTTCTGAGATAGTAACATCATTGCCAACACAATTTTTCGCTTCACTTGTTGCAAAAGTTAACAAAGTTGTAGCAGCTGGTCACGATGTTATTAATCTAGGTCAAGGTAATCCAGATCAACCAACACCGCAGCATATCGTAAAAGCTTTGCAAGATGCTGCAGAAAAGACCATTCATCATAAATATCCGCCATTTCGCGGACATGAAAGCTTAAAAGAAGCCGTGGCAACATTCTATCAACGTGAATATGATGTAGTAGTAAATCCGAAAACTGAAGTTGCTATATTGTTTGGTGGAAAGGCTGGATTAGTAGAATTACCAGTTTGCTTTACAAACCCTGGTGATACAATTCTCGTTCCCGATCCAGGCTATCCAGATTATTTATCAGGAGTTGCTTTAGCGAAAGCACAATTTGAAACAATGCCGCTTATTGCAGAAAATAAGTTTTTACCAGATTATACAAAAATTGACGACTCTATTGCCGAGCGTGCAAAATTAATGTTTTTAAACTATCCAAATAATCCGACCGGTGCTACTGCATCAAAAGATTTCTTTGATGAAACCATTCATTTTGCTAATAAACATAATATATTAGTCGTTCATGATTTTGCTTACGGTGCGATTGGATTCGATGGTCAAAAACCTGTTAGTTTCTTACAAGCAGATGGTGCCAAAGATACAGGAATCGAAATTTACACATTATCGAAAACTTTCAATATGGCTGGCTGGCGCATCGCTTTTGCGGTAGGGAATGAAAGTGTCATTGAAACAATTAACTTATTACAAGATCATATGTATGTTAGTATTTTTGGTGCCATTCAAGATGCTGCCCGCGAAGCACTATTAAGTTCACAGTCTTGCGTCATAGACCTTGTAAATAGTTACGAATCTCGAAGAAACGCTCTTATTTCAGCTTGTCACTCAATTGGTTGGAATGTAGACATTCCAACAGGGTCATTTTTTGCATGGCTTCCTGGTCCAAAAGGATATACTTCTGAGCAATTTTCTAATATTTTACTAGAAAAAGCACATGTCGCAGTTGCTCCTGGTGTTGGATTTGGTGAGCATGGTGAAGGGTACGTCCGCGTTGGTCTCTTGCATACAGAAGATAGATTACGAGAAGCCATTAATCGAATCGATAAATTAAATTTTTTCAAAAAGTAATTGACAACATGAAAAATATCTGACAAAATTCAGTTATCTTAAAAATTTAAACATTTCTAAATACTTCTTATCAAGAGCAGGTGGAGGGACGAGCCCGACGAAACCCGGCAACCGATCTACAATTGTAGACACGGTGCTAATTCTCGCAGCATTACGCTGACAGATAAGGAGCTGGTTGTAAAAAAACCTCTCCTTAGCTGAGAGGTTTTTTTATTTAACTAGGAGGTTATAACAATGAGCGGAATTATAGCGACATATTTAATCCATGATGATTCACATAACTTAGAAAAAAAAGCTGAACAAATTGCACTCGGTTTAACAATTGGCTCTTGGACTCATTTGCCGCATTTATTGCAAGAACAATTAAAACAACATAAAGGCAACGTCATTCATGTTGAGGAATTAGCTGAACATGAACATACCAATTCTTATTTACGTAAAAAAGTAACACGCGGGATTATTAAAATTGAATATCCGTTATTAAATTTCAGTCCAGATTTACCAGCTATTTTAACAACTACATTCGGAAAGCTATCCCTTGATGGCGAAGTAAAATTAATTGACTTAACTTTTTCAGACGAGTTAAAAAAACATTTTCCTGGTCCAAAATTCGGGATAGATGGTATTCGAAATCTTTTACAAGTACATGATCGTCCCCTTTTAATGAGTATTTTTAAAGGAATGATTGGACGAAATATTGGGTATTTAAAAACGCAATTACGCGATCAAGCAATTGGTGGTGTAGATATCGTAAAAGATGATGAAATATTATTTGAAAATGCATTAACACCACTTACGAAACGCATCATATCTGGAAAAGAAGTTTTACAATCCGTATATGAAACGTACGGACATAAAACGTTATATGCCGTAAATTTAACAGGACGAACTTTTGATTTAAAAGAAAATGCGAAACGTGCAGTGCAAGCTGGAGCCGATATTCTATTATTTAACGTATTCTCTTACGGACTAGATGTACTACAATCACTTGCAGAAGATGATGAAATCCCAGTTCCTATTATGGCACATCCCGCTGTAAGTGGTGCTTATTCAGCATCCAAGTTATATGGAGTTTCATCACCATTATTACTTGGAAAGCTACTCCGTTATGCTGGGGCTGACTTTTCATTATTCCCATCTCCATACGGAAGTGTTGCGCTAGAAAAAGAGGAGGCTCTTGCTATCTCAAAATATTTAACTGAAGACGATGTATTTTTCAAGAAGAGCTTTTCTGTTCCGTCTGCTGGTATTCATCCTGGTTTCGTTCCCTTTATTGTACGAGATTTCGGTAAAGATGTTGTTATTAATGCTGGTGGCGGAATACATGGACATCCAAATGGGGCGCAGGGCGGCGGTAAAGCTTTCCGTGCTGCAATTGATGCTACTTTGCAAAATAAACCACTCCATGAAGTAGATGACATAAATTTGCATAGCGCACTACAAATATGGGGAAATCCCTCTCATGAGGTGAAATTATGAGTATTCAAGTATTTTGTGATTTCGATGGCACGATTACAAATAATGATAACATTATGTCCATTATGGAAAAATTCGCACCACCAGAAGCTGAAGAAGTAAAGAATAAAATTTTATCACAAGAGCTATCTATTCAAGAAGGTGTTTCTCAATTATTTCAATTCATACCTACTAATCTGCACGATGAAATTATTCAATTTTTAATAGAGACTGCTGAAATTCGTAACGGTTTTCATGAATTTATACAATTTGTAAATGAAAACAATATTTCCTTTTATGTTATATCAGGTGGAATGGATTTCTTCGTCTATCCACTCTTACAAGGACTCATTCCAAAAGAGCAAATTTACTGTAATGAAACAGATTTTTCAAATGAATACATTACGGTGAATTGGCCTCATCCTTGTGATCGTCTTTGTCAAAATCATTGCGGATTATGTAAATCATCACTCATCCGTAAATTGAGTGATACGAATGACTTCCATATTGTAATTGGAGATTCAATTACCGATTTACAAGCTGCGAAACAAGCGGATAAAGTGTTCGCTCGTGATTTCCTTATTACAAAATGCGAAGAAAATCATATTTCTTATACAGCATTTGAAACGTTTCACGATGTTCAAACTGAATTAAAACATTTGTTGGAGGTGAAATTATGAAACAACTTTTTCGTCAATGGTATGACTTAAGCGAGATAAAAAAAGAATTAACAACACGAAATTGGTTTCCAGCAACGAGTGGTAATATTTCTATAAAGGTTAGTCATGAACCACTCACTTTTCTCATTACAGCAAGCGGTAAAGATAAAACAAAAACGACTCCAGATGACTTTCTACTAGTAGATCATCTAGGGGTTCCCGTATTAGAGACTGAATTACGCCCTTCAGCAGAAACAATCTTGCATACACATATTTATAACAATACGAATGCTGGGTGTGTCCTTCATGTTCATACAACTGATAACAATGTTATCACAAATTTATATAGTGATGCAGTCACACTTCAAAATCAAGAAATTATTAAAGCTCTCGATATTTGGGAAGAAGATGCAACAATTCACATTCCTATTATCGAAAACCATGCTCATATCCCAAAGCTTGGAGAAAACTTCCGCAAGCATATACAGGGAGATTCGGGGGCAGTATTAATCCGTAACCATGGTATTACCGTATGGGGCCGAGATAGCTTTGATGCAAAGAAAAGATTAGAAGCTTATGAGTTTTTATTCCAATTTCATATAAAACTATTATCAATTCAAGGAGGCGTTTCTAATGGCGCAAATTCGTATTCATGAAATAAATACTCGCATTGAAAATGAAGTGGAAGTATCAAAATTTCTACAAGAGGAAGGCGTTTTATATGAGAAATGGAATATTTCCAAACTTCCTACTCATTTAAAAGAAAATTACTCATTAACAGATGAAAACAAAGCTGAAATATTAGCTGTGTTTTCAAAAGAAATTGCTGATGTTTCAGCACGCCGAGGTTATAAAGCACATGATGTAATTTCACTTTCAAATAGCACACCTAACCTTGACGAATTATTAATTAATTTTCAAAAAGAACACCATCATACTGATGATGAAGTTCGCTTTATTGTTAGTGGTCATGGCATCTTTGCCATTGAAGGAAAAGATGGGACATTCTTTGACGTTGAACTTGAGCCAGGCGATCTCATATCTGTTCCTGAAAATGCAAGACATTATTTTACCTTGCAAGATAATCGTCAAGTTGTAGCTATTCGTATTTTTGTTACAACTGAAGGTTGGGTTCCAATCTATTAAGGTAGTTAGTTGAATAAAAGGTCTTGGACCCCCTTTTCCAACCTTTTATTCACTCTACATATATACATCCTCCTATGGAACAGGCTTATTTCATTTTGAAATAAGCCTGATTTTTTATGGTTCTAACCGTATTATTCCTTCTTTTCAGTACAATCTCTCCCTTCAATTTTTCAAGTATATTTATTAATACTTTTTGAACATTTATTGAACTTTTTTTGAATTTTTCTGAAAATTCTGTTTTATATATGATATACTACAATTAACTAAGAAGGAAAAAATATCGCAAACAGAGGGGGATAATCATGAGTTTACTTATCGCACTTATACTAGGGGTTACGTGTGGAGCACTTCCTATTATTCTAGGAGCTATTATGGAAGAATTAGAAGTTGGTGTTTTAGGTTTTGTTGCATATTGTGTAAGCGCTTTATTTTTCGGGTTGTTCGGTGCTATTCCTGTTTCAATTCTGTGTGCATTTTATATAATACGCCATGCTCGTACAAAACAATTTGGTCCTAATCACATCGCGCAAGTTATTCCATTCCCAATGAAACGATGCCGCCGGGCTTCTAGCTTATAATTACAAAATTAAAAATAAAAGTCCTCAAATGAGGACTTTTATTTTTTTTCTTCTAGAAATTGAAACAATTCTTGTAGGTGCAAAGCGTCTTCACTATAGCTAACAGATACATGATATATACCATCAATCTCCGCTTCCATGTAAAGGTCAACTCCATCTCGATCATATTTCAATGCCAAATAAAATTCCATTTCTTCTAGCATCTTTTTTGAAGTTCGAATAACGTAATGCCCTTTCTCATCTCTTCCATATTCGAAATTCGGTTCAAAATCATATTTTTGTTTAAAAGCTTCTTTTTGTTTTTCATTAATTTGTATACATGTTGCTCTTTGTACAGTATCAATCATCTCATCAAATTTTTGAAGATCCATCTCATTTACCCCCTTACATATTTTTTGTATAACACTTGTGTTCCGCTATTTTCTTCCCCATCTTTTATTAGCTCTTCATACAATTCCTTCGCCAAACTTAAACCTGGTACTGGTAATTGTAATCTTTCAGCCTCATCTAACGCGATCTTCATATCTTTCATAAAATGCTTTACATAAAAACCTGGTTCAAAATCTCCCTTTAACATTCGAGGAGCTAAATTACTTAATGACCAGCTACCTGCTGCTCCCGTTGAAATACTCTCCAATACTTTATCAGGATCTAATCCAGCCTTTTTTGCATAAGCAACAGCTTCACATACTCCAATCATATTAGAAGCAATCGCAATTTGATTGCACATTTTTGTATGTTGTCCACTTCCAGCAGGCCCTTGCAACTGAATATTTGTTCCTAGTTTTTCAAATAACGGTAAACATCTATCATATATTTCTTTCTCTCCACCGACCATAATTGCGAGTCTTGCTTCTTTCGCACCAACGTCTCCTCCAGATACAGGTGCATCTAACGTATATACATTCTTACTTTTACCGGCTTCATTAATACGTTTTGCCAATGTTGGTGTAGATGTCGTGAAATCAATTGCGATCGTACCTTCATTTGCATTCTCCAAAATTCCATCTATCCCAAAGTACACTTCTTCTACATCATGTGGATACCCAACCATAGTCATTACAACATCAACTTGCTTTACTAACTCTTTCGGTGTATCACACCAATTTGCACCATCTTGTACTAAAGAGTCTGTTTTCGATTTTGTTCTATTATATACATATACTGTATGACCGTCTTGCATGAAATGACGCACCATACTTTTTCCCATTACACCAATACCAATGAAACCAATTGATACATTTTTATGTTTCATTTTCTCATCCCCTTTGTTCTAATAAATCACTTACCATCTTTCGGAAATCTTTATTGAAGTCATCATCCATACTATTTTTCACATTTGAAAATAAAATAACAAAAGTCCCTTTTTCTTTATTAAAATTATTGAAAGTGTTCCAACCAGATAGTACACCATGATTATGAAAATAATCCGGATATATGTAAAAACTAAATGCATATTTTCGTTCTGGTGAAGGTGAAAACATCGCTTGTATACTTTGTTCAGAAAGAAGTTTTCCATTTATAATTGCTTCGTCTAATTTCTTCATATCTCCAACTGTCGTATACATCTCACCACAACCATATAGCCAATCCATGCCTACCTTCTGCGCCGGTACAAGCTCTTGATTTTTTTTCACATAACCCTTTGTAAAATTTTTATCTCCAGGTACCATATTTCCCATACCAGATTCATACATATCTGCTTTTGTAAATATATTTTCTTTTATATAATCTCCTAAAGGTTTTTTCGATATATGTTCTATTATATAGGCAAGCACCATATAATTATAATCTGTATATCTCCAACCTGTTCCTGCAGGAAATTCTAAATTTTGACGTCCAATCCAATTAATTAACTGTAAACGGGAAGCAGCATTAACATTGCCTTTTGCGTGTTCATGTAAACCAGAGGTATGCGTTAATAAATGATATAACGTAATATTTTTATTCTCCGGAAATGAAGGAATATATTTATTTACATTATCTTGAATATTTAGCTTACCTTGATCCTGCAATTGTAAAATAGATGTAGCCACAACTGTTTTCGTAATAGAACCGATACGATATTTTGTGTGAGGCGTATTTTCTATTTTATATTGAACATCAGCATACCCATATCCTTTATTCAATATAACATGCTCTTTATCTGTTACCAAAACTGTTCCATTGAATTGCTTTCCGACTAAATATTGATCTAATTTTTGAGATATGCTAGCGTAATCAATTTGCTTTTCTTTTTCTTCTTCTATATTCTCTTGTACTTCTGATTCAACAGCAGGATTCACCTTAGTTGTTAATTCTTTATTTTCCTTTATATTAGAATTATAGAGAAAATAGTATACTCCTCCACAAACTAAAGCACATATTGAAACTATCATCATTATTTTTTTTATCATTTTGTTCCTCCATAATTCCTTCGTTCAAAATCCCCCCTACACTCTATTATCAAGTAATAAAAAAAAATCGCAACAATTTGTTGCGAAAAATCACTTTTTTTCTTTTCTATATACACACACTTGATTTTTCCCATTTTTTTTCGCTTCATATAATGCAATATCCGCTCGTTGCATTAATTCTTCTCTTGTAATCCCTTTTTCATATAATGCAACTCCAAAGCTCGCTGTTAGTTTCGAAATCCCTGAGAATTGCTTTGTTTCAATGAAAAATCGTAATGATTCCGCAACTTGAAATGCTTCTTTTTCTACTGTATTCGTTACTAAAATAATAAATTCTTCTCCTCCCCACCTAGCAAATACATGTTGCTGCTCCACTTTAGATTTCATGAGCTCTGCAAGCTCAATTAATGCTAAGTCACCAAAATCATGGCCATACGTGTCATTTACTGCTTTAAAATTATCTATATCAAATAAAATAAGTGCTATGTTTTCATTATTACGCATCGCATTATCCCATTCTGCCTCGAGTATTTGTTGGAATTTCAAACGATTATAAATCTCTGTTAACGAATCTATCATAGCAAGTCTTTCTTGTTCTTGATAGATTTCATCTAATTCGGTAATCTCTGTACACTTCACAATAAATCTTGATAAATCTTCTGGCAATGGTGTCGCACGCAATAAAAAAGTTGACACTTCCCCTTCATAGTTGGACATCTTAATTCTTCTATCATATGATAATGTATCATCTAACCATGTTATATCATGAGTTGTTGAATAGTATCCATTTTCTCTAATAAGATGTTCAGCAAATACTAAATGTTGCTCACGATAAGCAAACAAATTTTCATATCCGAAAAACTCTAAAAAATTTGTATTACAATCAACAATCTCATCGTCTTCTACTATAAATAATAGATCATTTCGAAAATCAAACATCGTTTGAAGTAGTTCTTGTTGCAAACTTACTTGCCGCACTAAAGAAAGCTGATATAAACTTTTATTTACTTCCTCTAACACCATTTGCGGAGTCACAGGGGCTATCACAATATTACGTATTCCTAACGTAAGTACCTCTGCAAACTCGCTTGTTATTTGTTGATCCCAAATGACAATAAATGTACTCTGTGGATTATACATATTCTTTATATATTTTATTTGAGAAAAATCTGTTACATACATAATTACAATATGTGGTTTAGTCCTCTGAAATAATACTTCTCCTTCTTCAAAACTATTTGCTATAAACATACATTTTGGATGGATATTTTCTATCGTTTGTTGATGTGTGCATCCATTTTCTATATAAAGGACATTTAACTGAAGATCTTGTAATACATTTTGGAAAACCGTATTCTCTAATAAAAAATGTAGTATGTTCATCACTAGTCTTCACTCACTTCATATATCTTGTTCTACAGAATTCCTCACAAGCATTTTATAAAAAACTGTTCTCTAAAAACTTTAATGAGTGAGGGATACATGTTAACAAGCTAATTGAGAATGTTATCTTTGCTTTTTCACTCTATAAATTCCTTTTTTAGTGTATGATTATAGGAATTGTATCGTTTGTATGAATGCCCTAGCTTCCGCTTGAAAACTTGACAATTAAAATAAAGATATTATATTCTTAAATTCGATAACTTACAAAATGTAAGTAGAATATATTACATGTATTTTTTTCATAATTTGATATGTAATTTGGAGGATATATAATGACAAATGAAAACTTTTTTAATGTTTTATATGAACGCACATCTACACGTGCATTCAACCCAGAGAAAGAAATTTCATCTACAGAGTTACACGAGATTTTAAAGGGAGCTGCTCAAGCACCTTCCGCTTGGAATTTACAGCATTGGAAATTCCTTGTATTCCAAGGTGAAGATGTACAGAAACGATTACATCCAATTGCTTATAACCAACAACAAATTCTTGATGCTTCTGCTGTAGTCGCTATTTTAGGTGATTTAGAAGCTTATAAAAACGTTGAACCCGTTTATGGTCCAATTGTAGAACAAGGATTTATGAAAGAAGAAGCAAAAGAACGCTTAGCTAAAAATATTGAGTCTGCATATGCCCGTGAGCAATTCCCAAGAGATGCAGCCTTTTCAAATGCATCTTTAGCAGCAATGCAACTTATGCTTGCAGCTAAAGCAACTGGCTGGGATACTTGTGCGATTGGTGGTTTCAACCCACAAGCACTTACAGAAGAATTCAATGTTTCATCTCGCTATGTACCAATTATGCTTATTACAATTGGGGAATCAACTTTAAAAGGCCATCCTGCACCACGAATGAGCGTAGAACAAGTGAGTGAATGGGCAAAATAATAAAGCGAAACTTGAATCAGTGTGAGGGTCTTACTGCCCTTTCATACGAATAAAAAAGAAACGAAGGTAATTTCTAATCCGTACCCTTTGTAAAGGACATTTTAAAAAAAGTTAGGCGGCATCAAGAAGATGATTTCTGTATTCAACA
>NZ_JAQFUL010000120.1:0-10843 GCF_027716265.1 Bacillus cereus group sp. Bc031 | reverse complement strand
TCTCATAAAAATAGATACCCTTGGGTTTATAGGTACATCCCGTCCCTAAAAACCTAACTTAATCATACGAGGAGATGTGAAATAATGGGTTATATTGTAGATATTTCGAAATGGAATGGCGACATTAACTGGGATATCGCAGCACCACAATTAGATTTTGTAATTGCACGTGTGCAAGATGGTTCAAATTATGTAGATCCTTTATATAAAAATTATGTGCAAGCAATGAAAGCAAGAAATATTCCGTTTGGTAATTATGCGTTCTGTCGTTTCGTTTCAGTAGAGGATGCACGGATAGAGGCGAGAGACTTTTGGAACCGTGGTGATAAAAATGCAACAGTTTGGGTAGCTGACGTAGAAGTAAAAACAATGAACGATATGAGAGCGGGTGCACAAGCTTTTATTGATGAATTACGCAGATTAGGAGCTAAGAAGGTTGGTTTATATATTGCTCATCATATGTATGATCCATTTGGAATGGCAAATGTCAATTGTGATTTTGTATGGATTCCTCGTTATGGTGGTAACAAACCAGCCTACCCATGTGATATTTGGCAATACACAGAAACAGGGAATGTAGCTGGCATAGGAAAATGTGATTTAAATAAGTTAATGGGAAATAAGCCGTTAGTTTGGTTTACTAATCAAACTATTGAACAATCGATAAAACAAGAAGGAGTTGGAATTATAGTGAATAAATTTAGTAAAGTTGTTACGTATGAATTTGGTACAGCGTTAGTAGTAGAAATGTTAGGAATGATGGATGCTCTGGGGTATGAATCTCGTATTATCTCATATGGAGATAAACAAGGATTAGTTAGATTTGAAACAGCATATCGCCAAGGGAATGAATTAGATCGAGCGACAGCGTGGTTAGATGCTAAAGGACTTAAATATTTTTATACAAAAGAGTAGTTTGCTAAATAAAAAGCCGTCATGTGACGGTTTTTTATTTTTATGTAATCTTTTAACTCTATGTAAAACAAAAGCGAAATGCCATTGTAGGCATGAAGAGGAAAGGTATTAATAATAAAAAGGAGTACGATACGTACTCTTTTTTTGGGTGATTATATTCCATCTTGAACAGATTTCTTTACAATTAACCATGTGTCTTTCTTTTTAATCGTTATAGCTACATTAGTTCCATTAGATTCCTTATAAAAGATATATCCATTGTTTGAGTTTACATATGTGACTGGTTCGCCTATGCAATCTCGCGAGCAGGATTTGTTGACTAGTTCAATTAGGGATAGTTCGCTTGGATCTGTTTTACTGGCTTCTATAACAGCATCAAGGCTTGTTTTTCGATAACCTTGCAAGTTTATATGAAAAAGCTGCTCTATTTCTCCTGTAATGCTAGTATTCATTACTTCTATTGAATTCTTTTTTTCTTGAAGAAATCCGTTTTCATAAAGTAATTTTGTATATCCAATCCATGCGATTAAAACTAGCATGATAAACATACTACATATTTTAAGTGTTCGAAGGCGTTTACTAACTATCGTTTCTGAGTATTTCATTCACTTTAATCCTCCAATGTTTTTAATTTAAAGTATGCCTCAATACATATTTTTAGAAGAAGGATAGAATTTAAAGAGTTCTAGATAAAAAAGAAAGCATCTGAAGTGAGATGCTTTCTTTTTAGTATTTTCACTATCTGTTCGTTACTTGTTTCATAAGTGGTCTAATTTCTTTAACGGGTGGTTTTTTATCATAGGCATCAACGTAAGAAAAGTAATAATTTAAGTTTCTGAGAAGTCCTTTTCCTATTTTAGCACTTAAAAAGGGAAAGACTTGTCCAGTATAATCATCAAGAGATTTACAGTAGTATTTTTCATCTAAATATATACTGTATTTACATGTTAGTTCTACTAGTGAGTTCCCTTCATCATCAATTACTTCCTTAGAATCAATAATGTCTATTAATGCGAATTTTTCATTTAGATAAACTTTCTTCTTTTTCTCATGTTTATTTGTAAGTATAAATACGAGACCAATGGCGTTAATCAAACTGTTTCCTCCTATAAAAAACGGATATTAATAAAATATATCGATATACGTTAAATGTAAAGAGGACAGGTGAAATATCATTGCTAGAAAGTTCGATAAGCCGATTTGGTTTTCAAATCGGCTTATTGTTATTGAAATACTTGCGGGAATTGCTTTACGATTGCGTTTGTTATCATGTCGGAAATTTCTAAAGCTTCTTTTTCAACTTTATCGTACAATTTTACTCCTGCTTCATAATCTTTATTTAGAAATGCCAGTGCTTCTGCTTTTGTTAATGCTAGATGTTCATAAAACATTTGTGTAAATTCTTCTTTTTGTATATATGGGTTGATGCTAGTAAGAAACACTACAATTTCATCACCGTTAGCGTACCATTTTTTCTCTATAGCGACAGCTGCGTTTTGGTCACCAGCTTTTGCAGCTTTAACAAGATCTGCTGCAATTACTAAGTGGTCTTTAATTAATGCAATATATTTTTTTACTGCATCTTCACCATAGAATGGTTCAAGAGATAGTCCCATATGTGTTGCATTTTGAAGAAGCCGTCCAACTGTAACGTTTATGTCGGGTAAATTGAAAACAATACTTATAATAGCTAATCTCGTCCAAGCGACATGTTGTTCCCATAAAGAACGCATATAACCTTTTAGAAAGTTCTCGTTTTTACTAATTCGGAAATTACGTACAGATGTATCAAAGTGTACATAAGGGTTATGATAGGGGGAGTAATACGATTGCCAATAAGTATACATAAACGGTAACACTCCTTTGAACATGTATAACTCAAAGTATGATGGAAATTTATTTTTAGTTACGTGTCCTCGTTTATTTTCAAAAATTGCTATGGAAAAAGATGAGGAATTTTATTGCGTTATATATAAATAAATTGAATATAAAGTAAAAGAGGCTCTGCAAGGGAAGTTGCAGAGCCTCAAAAGGGTATTGCCGAGATGTCGGACTCGACTACGTAATATTATCATAAAATTCTATTAAAAAAACCTGGTAAATGTGTCCAATTGAAAGTGAGTCTTTAATAAAGTGAAAGGGACCTGCTTCCCGCGGCAGATCCCTTTCACTAGATAATGTCGATGAGCAAAAACTCATCTGGAGTACCTTTATAGTAACAAGTGAAATTCGTTTTGTGTATTGAGAAAAAAGAATTAGATATTTAAATGTTAAGCATTTATATTTTACCTTTTGTAATTATGACCATTTGTAGTGAGTGGATTAAGATTATAAAATGGTGATAAGATTTATAATTACATCTAAAAGTGTTATGAAATATATATAAATTAAAAAAGACCCGCTTATATAAGCAGGTCAACTTAAGGGGTTTATCCAACAGAATATTTCATATAATACCAACTGTATTGCAGTAAGTCTATAAGGGTTATATTGAGAAAATTATTATGAATGATCTATTTCGCACCTGTATTAACGTTTAAAAAGTTGAGAAAGAAAATGAAAAAGCTTTCTATAAGAAAATAATGGTTGGTACTTATAGTATGATTCATATTTCCACGCTTCATTATTTGAGAATTGGGGTTGGTTCGATACGCTTTTCTGTTTGATGAAACTAATATTATGGTGCTTCATATAGTAACCTCCTGAATTCATATGTATAAGATTAGTAGTATTCAAGGAGAATTAATAAAATGTGTATTTATTTTGAAATTCGTTATAATTGCTAATCATTCTCAAAAACGTAAAGAAGCATAAAATAATGAAAAAGCAGGCTGATAGTCATGTATTCATCACTTTCATGATGCATAAGAGATGATATAATAGGAGTAGATGAAAGATAAAGAAAAGCAGGTGACTCTTTTTTGTTTACAAAAGCACAAGAACTTTTAGCGTCTTATTTCGGTTATTCGTCATTCCGAAGAGGACAAGATGAAACAATTAAAAATGTATTAGATGGGAAAGATACTGTCTGTATTATGCCTACAGGTGGTGGTAAGTCAATTTGTTATCAAATTCCCGCATTAGTATTTGAAGGAACAACGTTAGTTATATCGCCTTTAATATCACTTATGAAAGACCAAGTAGATACATTAGTACAAAATGGTATTTCAGCTACATATATTAATAGTTCTATTTCAATTACAGAAGCGAATCAACGAATTCAATTAGCGAAACAGGGCCATTATAAGTTACTTTATGTAGCGCCAGAGCGACTTGATTCAATGGAGTTTGTTGACCAACTGATCGATATGAAAATCCCGATGATTGCCATTGATGAGGCGCACTGTATTTCGCAGTGGGGACATGATTTCCGTCCGAGCTATTTACATATACACCGTATATTAGATTATCTTCCAGAAAAACCGCTCGTATTAGCATTAACTGCTACGGCAACACCACAAGTTCGTGATGATATTTGCAACACGCTTGGAATTAATCAAGAAAACACGATTATGACAACGTTTGAGCGCGAGAACTTATCATTTTCTGTTATTAAAGGACAAGATCGTAATGCATATTTAGCGGATTATATTCGTCAAAATCAAAAGGAATCTGGGATTATATATGCAGCTACTAGAAAAGTAGTTGATCAGTTGTATGAGGATTTAATGAAAGCGGGAGTTTCTGTATCAAAATATCATGCCGGTATGAGTGATAACGATCGAAATGAGCAACAAGAACTCTTTTTACGTGATGAAGTGAGTGTAATGGTAGCCACATCTGCGTTTGGGATGGGTATTGATAAATCGAATATTCGTTACGTTATCCATTATCAACTTCCAAAAAATATGGAAAGTTATTACCAAGAAGCAGGACGTGCTGGCCGTGACGGATTAGATAGTGCATGTATATTGCTTTATTCTTCTCAAGATGTACAAGTACAACGCTTTTTAATTGATCAATCGACAGGAGAGTCTCGTTTTTCAAACGAACTTGAAAAACTGCAAAATATGACTGACTACTGTCATACAGAACAATGTTTACAATCATTTATTTTGCAATACTTTGGAGAAGAACCAAAAGAAGATTGTGGCCGCTGCGGTAATTGTACAGACGACCGAGAAAGTATCGATGTGACGAGAGAATCGCAAATGGTTTTATCTTGTATGATTAGGACGAACCAACGATTTGGTAAACAAATGATTGCACAAGTACTAACTGGATCTAAAAATAAGAAAGTCATTGAATTTAATTTTCATACTTTGCCAACTTACGGACTTTTATCAAATCGTAGTGTAAAAGAAGTGAGTGAATTTATTGAGTTTTTAATTTCAGACGAGCTAATTGCAGTTGAACATGGTACTTACCCGACACTAAAAGTAACGGAAAAAGGGAAAGAAGTGTTACTTGGTAAAGAGAATGTTTTACGTAAAGAACGAGTAGAGACAAGACAAATCGTTCAAGATCATCCTTTATTTGAAGTACTTCGCGAAGTACGTAAAGAAATTGCGCAAGGAGAAGGGGTACCTCCATTCGTTATTTTCTCTGACCAAACGTTGAAAGATATGTGCGCAAAAATGCCGCAAAGCGATTCTGAACTTTTAACTGTGAAAGGGATTGGTGAACACAAACTTGTGAAGTATGGTTCGCACTTCTTACAAGCAGTTCAGCACTTTATTGAGGAAAACCCAAACTATGCTGAAACTATTAAAACAGAAGTGGTGACAGAACGGAAGAAATCAGGGAAAGCTTCAGCAAATTCTCATTTGGAAACGTATGAAATGTATAAACAAGGTATTAATCTAGATGAAATTGCGAAAGAACGTGGATTATCAAGACAAACGATTGAAAATCATTTAATTCGTTGTTTTGAAGATGGAATGGAAGTAGACTGGAACAGTTTTGTTCCTGCAGAATACGAACAACTGATTGAAACTGCTGTGCAAAATGCTGATGGTGGTCTGAAATCGATTAAGGAACAACTTCCGAATGAAGTGAGTTACTTTATGATTCGTGCTTATTTACAAATTAGAAAGTAGTGACATGTAAAGGGGATAGGGATTAATGCATCACGTTTTTGTGTATGGCACGTTAAGAAAAAAGCAAACGAATGCTCATTATATGCAAGGTGCAATATGCATTGCAGACGAAGCATGGACGTATGGGGAATTATTTGATACAAACGAAGGGTATCCGGCGATGACTTATTCGAATGAAGAAAAGGTGTATGGAGAAGTTTATGAAGTAAATGATGACATATTGCATAAGTTAGACGAACTAGAAGAATATACAGGTAATGCAGAGACGGATTTATATGAACGAATCACACAAATAGTATTTGATGGTGATAGGGAAATAGAGGCATATGTGTATCTCGCTCAAGATAAAAATATGCTAAAGAAAGTTATCATTTCTGGTGATTGGTTGAAGTATCAACAAGGGAAATAATAGCAGCCATAGAGCAGATATTGGAATTTTCCATTATCTGCTCTTTTATTTTTGGTACTTTAAAAATTCTTATTATTTAGATAAAATGTAAATGTAGGGAAATCAAAAGGAGGATTTTTCATGGGTATCAGAAATTTAGTTTCTCACCTGTAGTAGAAAAATAACGTACAGGAGGAGAATAATAATGAACGAATTAAATGTAAAAGAATTTTATAAAAAACAATTTGAATTACTAAGCTATAATATAAAAAATGAAAATTGGTTACAGGAAGTTGCGAAAGAAGTACAAGAACAAATTGGATATTCATTTCAAACGATGTTAGAACTAGGAGCTGGAAATGGTGGTTTTGCAAGAGCGATGTCTAATTTGGATGTAAAAATGACTACTGTTGAGCTTGTACCAGAGTTAGTTATGTTTGCTAAAGAACATTCTACTAGTGATATTGAGATTCATCGCGCTGATTTTTATAAAATTAACTTTGAAGAAAAGTTTGATGTTGTTAGTTATTTAGATGGATTTGGTGTAGGGACAGATGAAGAACAATTGGTTTTATTAAAACGAATCCATAATTGGTTGAAAGATGATGGGTGTGCACTTATTGATATTTATCAACCATTATATTGGGAAAAAGCAAATGGACAAGAAATGCCGATTTATTCTGCAATGCGAAAATATGAATATGATAGTGAGAATGCTAGGATGCTGGACCACTGGTGGGAAAAGGATTCTTCAAATGATATCGTGACACAATCTTTACGTTGCTATACGATAGGTGAGATTAGTAATTTATGTGCAGAGGCTGGTTTCAGTATAGTTGGGATTTTCCCAGGAGGAGCGTATGACTTTGAAGAGAGGAAATATAAAGAGCAAGCGTCTTTAAATGAATGTTTATCATATCGAATAAAAATAAAAAAAGAGTAGGGATTAATTCCTTACTCTTTTGTGCCTTTATAGTGTGAATCATTGACTGTTTTTCGTATTTAATTGTCGTTCTTTTTTAATTCTTATAGATCTTAGTACAATCCCAATTCCAAGAAATACAATAGTAGCAACGACTCCGCTAATAGGGTTTAACCAAAAATCACTGCCTTTGGTAAGTGTAATAATCCCTGTTATTGTAACTAAAACGGTAGGAACAGCATCTTCAATTGCATGCATGATAACGCATGGCCATACTGACTTTGTAAGTCTATATATTTCAACATACATAATAGACCAAGAAACCATAAGTATGCAACCGGATAAAAGCATATTTAACCTTGAAATAGATTCGAAATATTCATTTGGTAAAAAAACTAAATAATAAGCGGCATGCCAAAGCGACCAAACTAAACCAGAAATAATATAAATAAACCAATCGTTTAACTTTAGTTCAATGAGCTTAGGAGTTAAATAACCGCGCCATGAAAACTCTTCAAAAATATTTTTAATAAAGTTACCAATAGTAGACATGAATATGAGTGACAATAACGAATATATTTCAAAACTAGTTATGTTTGCTACTCCAAAAATAAGTGCTAAACTTATCGTTATTACTGTAACGAACGGGTAAATTAGTATCGCAACGAAGTACCATTTAAAGTTTGCCTTCAAATTTAGTTTTATACCAAAATCATTCCAATCTCGGCTAATAACTCTAAGGAAAATACATGAGAGGAAAGGTAATATTAGCCACAGTCCCATGCCTAAAGAGTTTCCTTCAGGCTGATCTGTTAGAAAAGAATCTAGAATTACGCCAATCCAGCCACTAGCCAATACAATGAACACAAAAATAAGTAAATGTAACTTAAGGGTTTTTCTTTTGGTAGCAGTCATTTTCAATAGACTCCTTTACTCTTATTTTTGACTTTTGTGACCTTGGGTATTTTATCAATGAAATAATAGATAACTAGAAAAGAAGCTGGAGAGTATGTAAGGGAAACTTAGTTAGATAGTATAAAGTCCTTTTAATCAATAGAAAATAGCGGCTTTTGTATAAATCACTTTATTATATGTGTAGTTGTATGATTTAGATGTTATATATTCTTATCATGTAAAAATCTCATTGGAATTTCAATATTAGAAAGGTGAAAAGTAAGTTTTTTCAGAAAAAACAAATTAAGTCCTTGACTTTATAATTGGATTTTTAATACAATTATATTTCGACTGAAAAATTAGAACGGACAGGAGGGAATCATCAAATGAACAACATTTTTGAAGAAGAGTTACAAAAAATGAAAGATACATTACGTACGATGGATGATCAATTAGAACAGCTTGAAAAAATCCCAGTTTATTATGGCGATGATTTTAAAGAGCAAATTCTTGAAAGTATGAGGGAGTCTAATAGACAAAACTTACGTATTGGGGTACAAGAACCGTACTTTGGAAGATTAGATTTTCAAGAGGATGGCAAGGAAGAAGTTATGCCGATTTACATCGGTAAGGTAGGTGTTTCAGATAAAGATACGATGAAGCCAATTGTAATTGATTGGCGGGCACCTGTCGCAAGTATGTTTTATTCATTTACCGGCGGTGATGAATTAGCGTTTTATCAATCACCAGACGGATTAGTAGAAGGTGATGTTTATTTAAAGCGAAACATCTCTATTCGAAAAAGAGAATTAGAACGTGTTGTTGATACATATGTAAAAGGAAATGAAGATGTCTCGCATGCTGATGATTTTCTTCTATATCGATTAGGTGAGAATAAAGATAATAAACTAAAGGATATTGTTTCGACGATACAATCGGAGCAAAATGATATTATTCGTGCGGAAAGAAACTTACCATTACTTATTCAAGGGGTTGCAGGAAGCGGTAAAACAACAATCGCTTTACATCGCCTTGCTTTTTTAATTTATGAATATCGTGAGCAATTAGAAGCGGAGCGAATGATTGTTTTCGCTCCGAATAGTCTGTTTTTAGACTATATTTCGAGTGTACTTCCTGAATTAGGTGTTGGGAATATTAGTCAAACAACATTTCCGGACTGGGCATTACGTACGTTAGATGATTCGGTGAAACTGAAGCAGACAGAAGAAAAGTTGAAAGAAGCATTTTCTATTAATCGTGATGAAAGAAAGGTTATGCTTGGTAAATTGAAAGGTACGCTAGAATTTAAGTCCTTTATTGAAGAGCAAATGGTTCAATTTGAAAAAGAACTAGTGCCAACAAGTAATTTTGAGGCATGGGATAAAGCTGTTATTCCAGTGGAAGATATAAAAAAATGGATGCAAGTTGAGTATAAACATTATCCATTAAAGAAAAGAAGAGAACGTTTAGTTGGCCGAATGAAGCGCTGGATTGAAATTGAACTAAAAAAGTATGGCGAAACAAACGAGAAGAAATTATTAAAAAAAGAAGCGACAAAGAGATTGAACAGTTATATGAAGTTTTGGCCGAAAATGAGCTCGCTTTCAATATATAGTTCAATATTGAAAAGCAAAGAAATACTCGAAGTATTACCCGAGGAACTTGTGAAAGAAACTGAGAAGAGTTGTCGTAAAAAAGAAGTGTATGTAGAAGATTTACCCGCTTTAATTTACATACATCATCGCATAACAGGTATTGAAATCGGGCAGAAATTTCATCACGTCGTTATTGATGAAGCGCAAGATTTCTCACCATTCCAAGTTTATGTATTAAAAGAAATTACATTAGGTAATTCTTTCACTATATTAGGTGATTTATCTCAAGCGATTTATGATTACCAAGGGATTGAAGATTGGAGTGCTTTTAAGGAAGTATTCCAAGAAACAGGCTATTATGAACTGACGAGGAGCTATCGTTCTACAAAAGAAATTATTGAATTTGCGAACGAAATAATTAAAAACGCCGAGATTCCAGTAGGGCTTGCGACACCAGTTTTTCGTAGTGGTGAAGAGGTCAAAGTAATTCAAGCAGAAGATCAATTTAATGAGATTATGAAGACGTTAAAACATTTACAAAATGATGATGTGAAAACAATTGCGGTAATAGGAAGAACAGACGATGAATGTCGCGATATATATGAGAAATTAACAAAGGCAGGAGTAGCTGTAAACGTCATTGAAGCAGATCAAAGTAAATATGAAGGTGGTATTTCAGTAGTACCTGTATACTTGGCAAAAGGGCTAGAATTTGACGCTGTGCTACTCATTGATGTTGATGAAGAACATTACAAAAATACAAAACACGATGCGAAGTTACTATATGTCGGATGTACGAGATCACTTCATGATTTATGGATTTTCCATAGTGGGGAAGCATCGCCTTTAATTAACGGATTAAAATAAAAATGAAACGCAAGAGGCTTTTCTAGTAACAAAAAGAAGGACCTCTTGTTTTTCCATATAAAGGTACGGGGAGAGAATAACAATGATTACAAAAGTAATAACAAAGAGAAATTGGGAAATCGCAAAGATAAATGGAGAAATTAATGAGGCGTATTTGAGACATATATGTTGATACCCGTTAATCGTTTACTCTTTTCTGAAAATGTAATACCCTTTTTACTTT
>NZ_JAQFUL010000119.1:0-10915 GCF_027716265.1 Bacillus cereus group sp. Bc031 | reverse complement strand
CTTCTTGGAATGACAGTTCACTGTTGAACTGTAAGTTCGACAATGCCTAAGCTTTTCACTTAGGAACGTGTCGCACCTCCCTCTGGATCGATAATCATTGCATGTGTATCTGCAAGTGATGTTTCACGAGCGAGCTTCATTTTTAAAAGTAAACTTTTCCCGGAACCTGAAATTCCTGTCACACCAATGTTATAGTTTGGTGGACGATAATCTGCATTCCCGAATGAATTTAAAAATTCTACTTGGCCAGTAATTTTATTCTTTCCTATTGGTATACCACCGTTAAATCTTCCGGATCCTGACACAAAGGGTGCAAATGTACATAGAGCACGTCTATCGATGTTCCGATAAGTATCTTGCAGCGTATTTGGTGCCCCTAGTGGCATAGTAGCTTTCAAACCACTTTTCACACGGTTCCAAGTACTTGCTATCTTAAAATGAGATGCTTGCATTTCATCTTCAATATACTCACATAAAACGTCCAATTCTTTCTTTGATTCTGCGTAAGCAACACCCATTGTACTCACCATATACGAGTCGTTTTCATTGAACTGGATTTCATCCATTAAATTGTTTGTATCTTGAATTTTTGCATCTAAGTCTTTTTCTTGGTCAATGTTTCCTCGTGTACGTTGGAAAGAAAGATTCGAACGTAACATTGTCAGCTGCATATCTAATGATCGCATTGCCTTAGCTTTTGGCTCTTTATGAATATCAATCATGACATCCACTTCCCCGGCTGAAGTTAACATGTTCAGCCAATTCGTTTGCATCATACGTGGATATCCATCACGTGGAATATAAAACGGACGGAAGAACGTATTACTTCCTAAAGATTGTTTAATAACCCCATAATCTTCTGCATCAATTTTCATTCCTTCTGGGGCAATAACATCAAACACTGTTGTTTGATTGTCTAATTGCGTCGGTACTTCCTCTTCTTCCAACTCTTCCTCCTCTAGCTCCAATTCGTCCCTCTCTTCTGCTTCTATTTTTTTCTTTTCCTTTTTCTTTCTTCCGAACAACTTCATGTTTACGCCACCCCGTTATTTGATTTTTCTGCCTTTTCTTCTGCTAGCACTTTCTTCATTAACTCTAGTTTTCTTTCATTTGTTTCCCCTGTTGAATAGAGGGAGAAATTCTCATTTTCAATTAAGTCCTGGAAACGAGCTTTTACAGCTTTCCGACGGTTAAATGCTACATATAAAAGTTCTATTAATTTATCTTTCGTTAACATTTCTACATTAATTTTTGCTTTCGATAGTAGATTTCGAGAAGCATTATAACGGCGATATAATTCGTTAAACGCCTTATCCACAATCTTTTCTTCCAACTCTTCCTCTGTATCAGCAGTAATCGTACTAATATCAACCTTGTATGGATAAATTAAATAACGCTTTTGTTCATATCGAGGTTGCGAACGCTGCCAGTACTCTAAGTTATCGATAACTTCTTGGCCATATAGAACCGTCTCTGGTGTAAGGTCCTTCGCACCTTTCATCGTTTCTGTCATTTTGCGTACAGGATCTGTTAAATCCACAAACTTACTTTGAATATATACTTTCGTATTAAATTCTAATGTGGTTAACCATGATTCAATTTTGATATCAATTGCTTCTTGTTCCATATTGGAGAGTAAATAATAGTTAACTGGATGTGCTTCCGCAATCAGAACAAATGTATCATCATGATATCGAATCATATGATTATCGATTTCCTTAATGTCTTCTACAAAAGCACGAAAGAAGTCAACATTATCCTCATCAATTTCCGATTCAGCAGGCGTATTTTTTTTATTTTTCTTTCCAGCTTTTTCAGTAGTGTGTTTCTCTACTCCACCTTGCTTTTTCCCTTTTTTCTTAGAACCAAACAGCGGTTTTCCATTCATTTTCCGATAAAAGAAAAATCCCACAATGGCTATTGCTGCAAAATATATCATTTCTAACATTTATAAGTTCTCCTTTGCCCATGTAGTTGGCTCGTATCCTTTTCTCCACTTACCTTTTTCGGAACGGCTACGCATTTTAATAAGTAGATACTTATCTAGATACATGTGTTGTTTTTCTTTATATATAAACGCAAACGTTATAACACCTATTACCGTCGGTAGTGCTAAAATTAAGCAAATAAAAAACGCTACTACCGCATCAATAGGTGCAAATAGTCGCCATAAAAATGGTACATATAAATAAAGGGATGCTCCGCCACCTAATAGATAAATCAATTGGCGTTTGCTCAGCACACCTAATAGTGTTTTTTGTTCCGAAGTCATATCAACAGGAACGGTTACTTTTCTCATTTTGTTTCCTCCCTTGTATAAGAGAAGCTCTCCCCAAATAGAGGAGAGCTTGTACAAACTCTTATGTTAGATTGTCGTAACCCAAGCAGCGATATCGTAAGCTTTGATCATGACAAAGCCTCCAATTGCCGCGCAAGCTAAACCAATCATAGCTTGTGTACGGTTTTCAGGGTTCTTCCCTTGTGCTCCAGATAGTTTAATAGCTGCAAATACAACGCAAGCTGCTACCCAAATTCCCCCAAAACCAATTAAGGTTTTCACCAAAGTGTTCATGCTTTTTTGAACGGTTTCAGCATTACCGCCACCACCATTACCACCAAGCCCTTTCGAAAAACTATTTTTTGCCAGTAAGAAATCTCCTACTGATGTTGTCATAAGTTTTGCAGACAACCAATTCAACATAATTCCTGCACCTCCGGGTGTTTTTGCTCGCAAAACGCAAAAAGACCCCAATACACGCACACGTCCCCTAAGGACATGGCGCATATTGAGGTCTTCTCTTATATGCGAACTGATTAAATTTATATTTTATTGTAAAATCTTATTACGTTTATATTATAGCAATACGATTTTAAAAATACAACCCCTTATTTACACCTTTATTACTTTTTGTCTACTTTGTTTGGATCGTACCATACCATTTTTATTATATCGTATTCAAATTTGTAGCAAAAAAAATGTGTAGATTCAAACCAAGGCTAACCACAAAAAAATAAGTGCAGATATAATATTTTAAATTAAACTGTATTCTAGATAACTAGCTATATATTCAATTTTGTACGACATATCGTTTTTTCTTAATGTTAAAATGAAAGAAAAAGGAGACTTGTTCATGAGTGAATTAATCAGTGATGTATTGGTTGGGATCGTTATGTCGATTCCTTCAAAAAAGGAAAAAATGATTCGTAAAAACTTTAAGTTATTGAAAAAAGAAACGTGGTTTAAAGAGATTGAACAAAGATACGGTAGATTAATGGTATTTAACTATTCCATTAGAGAACTTGTTAAAAAAGAGGATCTTGAGGCAATCTTAAAGGATGTTAAGAAGACTAATGAATTTCGTTATGAATTAGAGGAAATCCTAAAGCAAGAAAAAATATAGTTATAATCACAAAATGGGCATCAATTAAAAATCAAAAATAGGTAATTGTTTGTAATCACAATTACCTATTTTTGATCATTTATATTTACTCTTTATGTTTTAAAATTTCATTAACCTCTTCCACACTTAATTCAGTGGCTTCCGCTACTTTCTCTATAGGTACACCGACATGAATTAAATTGTGAATTATCTCTATCTTAGTTGCAATTCTAGTCTCTTCTGTGGCTTTCTTGGTAGCTTTTTCTTCTGCCGTTTCTATTTCTGATATTCTATCTTTTATTGCTTTTTCTCTAGCCTCATATAAGCGTAAAAAATCCTTATCGCTACTTAAACGCTCCCAATCCTCTATTGCTTTTTTCAAAACTGGATCTTTTTCCATTGCTATCGCCTCCAGGATTGTTGTTAATTTCTCATCCTCATGCGCAGGGAATAATAATAACCAACGCGCTAAAGAATTTTCCCATGGATTCATTCGTTCTCCTCGCCATTCTTGAATCACTTTTGGAATTTCAAGAAAATGCAACTGCATATTTTCAGTAATAATGCGCTTCGATTTCTTGTTCATCACTGTATTAACATTATGAAACTCTTGCTCTTCTGGAAACAGAATGAAATCTACTATGTTAATGCAAATGGTTGGTCTTAATTCTGTGTACTTCATCCCTTGAGTCATTTGAGAATAATACATGCCAGCCCAGTAGAACAAAGAACGCTCTATCATATCTTTTTTGTCTCGAACTTGAATCTCTATATTTAATTTTATACCATTATTCAGAGTAGCTCGCAAATCTAAAATAGATAATTTATCATCCTTCTGCTCTCTTGGAAGATGCGGATCATCTAAGTGCAAAGATGTAATTTCTTCATCAATAGATGATTGTAGTACCGCATTAAGAAACCCTATTAATATATCTTCATTTCCTTCTACTCCAAACAGACGCTTAAAAGCATAATCAACTCGTAAATTTACTAGATTCTTTTTTACATAGACACTCATGTTCTTCCTCTACCTTTCTCGTTTTAAAATTGTATTTTAGGACATAAAAAAAGATAGAATTACAATTCTATCTTTTCCCCCTCTATTCATCTCACCATATATGGATACTAGTTATTTAACATATACGAAATATCCTCTTCACACATATTTGTCGCATTTGCAATTGTCGTGATAGAAACTCCTTCACTATAAAATCGTTGAATGAGTTCCATTCTTTCTTGTTCCCTAGCTTTTTTGTCTACGTCCATTAATTGTTGCATAATATCCATATCCTTCATACACACCTTTCTTTTATATAAAATCCCCTAGCTAAAATAATATGATTTATTATATTGTGCGAAAAACGGGCTTGAAAGAAGCTTGCATTGCATCATCGAGACCTTTCCCTTGTGTTGGGTTCCATGCTGCAATAACTACGTTATAGCCCACTCGCTTTAACTCTGTCGCAAAGTCTATAAGAGCTTTCCTTACTTTTTGATTCTCTACTAAATCGGCATCAAACGCTAAATAGACATTTTCTACACCCATATCCTTTAATACAGGCATAGCAATTCGCCAAGCATTTACACCAGGAATCGCAAGAACCGTTGTTCCTATTTCAGAAATCTCCTCTTTATTAAATCTCTCTGGAATCAAATCAGCAATCAAATCGGCTTTCATAGGTCCTTCTGTGATCATTACTGATTTCGTTTGATGCAATGTACCAGAATTCCAATGTTTTAAATGAGAACTTGGTACCGCTACATGTACAGGAAGTGGATTTTCACTACCACCTGCACCAGCCCCTTGATTTTTGTTTGCTGATGAGAGCCATAGATATTTTTGCCCTTTATGGATCTTTACAACAATTTGTCCCTCTTGAAATGGAATCTCTACCTTTTTGCTCACTTCTAGTTCGCCTTCAAAGATACAATCACCATCTTTAGTTATCTTTACAACATTAGGCTGCTCGATTAATTCCGCTTGAACTCCAGGAGATGCCGATTTCACATGAACGGAGTTTTTCACTTCATCCACACGAACCTGCCATCCAACAATTTGATTGTACTGGTTTCGAAAAGGGATCAATATACCAGGAGATCCTGACATCAAACGAAGAGAAAGTTGACCTTTCTTCATTTCATAAAATCCTGGGATTCCCTGCCAGCATTTTTTATTCCCAATCTGTTTAAATAACTGTTCCCAAACGGTGGTATATGTATTATCCTCCTCTAACACAATTTGTTGTTTTAAGAATGAACGATATTGACGTACTTGTATTTGTTCCTCGCTCATTTTTCTATCTCGTAATAAATGTGTATGATGATGCTCCTGCAATGGTATGAAATCCATTAATTTCCGATTAAACACATCTAATTCCTCATTGCTTTTCTTATCATGAATCTGAACTTCATCCGCCTCAGGCAATTGATACTTATCTTTTCCATTTATGTAGTGAATGTAGCTTGGGTTGCCCGTGTTTTTTCCGTAAATCCATTTACTTTCTACACGTGTACACGCTACCTTCTCTTGCGAAACATGCAGCATGCAATTACCTGTATCATGACAAATCGGACACGTGACACGGTAAAATTCCCACCAGCTACCTCTTGGATAAGCACTCGTTAAACGAAATTGACCTTTTTGAATGTTATAATTCATTATTCCCCACTCCTTGTATACTGTTAATTATATATGGAACAGCTACTTCCATTAAACTCTTTATACTTCTATTTAGATATTCTCTTTGTTCTCCTAATGGATATACAAAAGAATATGTATCACAAACTAAATAATCGTTTCTATGTTCTTGATCTAGCAAAGCTGATTCTACATACGATTCAAATGCTCTAGCAAACATCTCATGATTCGTAGACCAATACTTTTTGGTTCTCTTCTTATCTAACTTAATGGCTGTATCAAAGTATACAGACCCTGTCGCTTGATAAGATATTTCATTAAGTTTTTCGCCTGTTTTTTTATAGTGATAAGCAGCCAACATTTGTGCGGTTTTCTCAAATTCTTTTTCAACCTTACGTTCCATACGCGTCTTAGCTGCGCCTGATAAGGTATCCAGCTTTTTGTACGAACTTAAGTGATATGATTCTAGAATACCTGACACATTTCCCTTATATACATCATAACTATTGATGACACTACCATAGAAATACCACTTTCTATCATAAGCATTTTCCACATTAATTAATCTGGCCACTTTTCCTTGTTTACAGGCATCTAACACAGCTTGCATCTTATCTTTGATAATAGCAGGCAAAATATTCCCGACACTCTTCCCACTAGATAAGTAAGCAAGGCTCCCGTTTTGAAAATCATGACTACAATCATACAAGAAATGATCCAATGCATGACCCCATTCATGACACAATGCTCCAACCCCGTTATCACGAGTTAAATTAATGACTTTGGTAGAAGGTTCATAATGTGCTAATGCATTGCCGCTTCCTCTCGCACCAATTGCAAGCCCTAAGCGTCCTCCTAGCCCTATGTATTTAGGTGGAATCCCCAATATACGGGCTACATCATGTAACGCCTCAGATACATGCTCAATATGTTCTTTCGCATATTGTTCGGTGCAATAATGTCCAAATTGCATTCCCTTCAATCCAAACATAGTAACTACGTCTTCAGGTTTGGTAGCAAATTCTACTTTTGGTCCTTTTCTTTGGAGGGTAACTGGCAGTTTCCTACTCCAAGCAGCTGCGGATTTCTTACGGGTCGTAACCTTTTTCGTAAGTAAATCATTCCATGTTAGTTCATGTGATACACGAAGGTATGTAGATTTAATACTTTTTGAATTTGTACAAAGTGATATGAATTTCTTTCCTAATATTAATAACTCCATACCATCTGCATCAACAAATTCATCAAAATATTCTTCTACCATTCTTTTAAATGTGTATGTGACATTCTTATTTTTTTTAAATGCATACCAACCGTTTTGCATTTCCTTACCGTAAGAACCAACAAGATCTATCCATTGTTCTGAGGTATGTATTAACTGTATATCATGCCATATTCTTCTACATGCTTGCACATACAGTTTTCTTGCAGTCGGTGTATCTACAATTGGCTTCTTATCAATCCTGCCCACTAGTAATTGCTTTAACTTTGCAACACGTGCCGGGATATCATTTTCTTTTTCTAGTTCAAAAGAAAATGGAATCAATGTATTTCGATCCAATGTATTGAGTGCTTCTACTGGAGATTCTTTTTCAATTTCTGCTAAAACATTTAAAGAAAATGATACTAAAAATGATTCTTTTAAGGCTCGTAGCTCTTTCTTAGCTCCTACTAATTTCTCACCAACATCATAGCTGTATCGATTGCGAACTTGTTTATCTGTCCTCACATCTTGTACTATTATGTTTTCTCTTACCTCTAAATCGAACAGTTCAAATAAATTCATGCTAAAATCCTCCTTAATAAAATAAAAAGACAGAAATTCATAGTCGTTTTTAACTACGGATTTCTGTCATTCCCTCTGTCTGTACACTTTCACATGATTTTGCAAATTACTCATTAAGATACACTCACACCTGTTAAAGAGAAAAGATCTTCTTTTGTCGGATTTAGTGCCTGTAACCAGCTATCTACATTTAGAAAGTTTACTTTTTTTAATTCTTCACCTTTTTCTGCACGCTTAACCACTTCTAACACTCCATTATGATGCACAATCATCGCTAGATCATCCTTCTTAAAAAGATAATCCACATCTGCAGGCTTTACATAATGGCTGTGTAGAATCGGTTTCCATTTCTTAATGGAATACCCTTCTATTTCTAGGAAACCACGGATTGCAGTGAAGCGATAACTTGTTCCTCTAAAGCATCGCTCCAATAAAAAAAGGAAATCTCGTATACATCCATTGAAATAGACATGATACAAAAAGATTTCCCCTGCTTGTTTGGCTGCTCGCTGTGACAAGTTTGATGGTTTAATGGAAAACTGATAACAATCTCGTTCCCAAAATGCTCCTTCCTTTGTAACTCTCATTCGTAATGCACGTAAATTTGGCATAAAATCATCTGGATGTGCAGAACAAAATATAGATACTTCATAACTCATTTTCATTTGAATTTCCCCCTGGTTATATATTTTTTATTTTTCTACTTCACAACAATTGATTACTTTACACGTAGAATAGATAACTCAAAAATATGAAGAAAAAGTAATACTCGATAAAGCCACGGCAAATGTTTTTCTCCATGATACATGTAAAGTTCTTTCGTTTCCCTTCTATAAGCAAATTGAACACCTAAGTGTGTAGGAAGTTTTGATATGTCCTCCATTTCAACGTTTTGAATAATCTCAATAACGGTATGGGAGGACTCCTTTAATAGTTTCTTTAATGGCTCAAGAGGAATATTAAATAATCTACTACACTCCTTAGTTCGCTCTTTGTTATATTTAATAATTCTGGCCAATTCTTCTACAGTCGGATCAAATAAAGGATTTGTAACCTCTACATACTCAGACATAACTTTTTCTAATGTACAATCCATCTTGTTAATAATATAAAGACCCCATTCCTTAAACATATCTTCTAACGTACATGGATATCCATACACCTCTAAACAGTACTTCCTTTCAAATGGAAAATAACAATCTTCTTCACAATCATGGCGTAAAATTGGTAAAAAAATCGTATTGTAATACTCATCAGAGTTGATGTGTAAGGCTGTCATTTTATTTGCAATATAGTCTTCTGTATCACGGAATATGCTAGAATTACGCTCTCGAATTGGTTGAGTAACTTCATTCCTCTGAAAGATTTTTATTATCTCCTCTAGTGATAGTAATGGTTTATCTAGTGTAATTGCATGTTCGTATTTCATTATAATGATCCCCTTCCAAAGCAAAAAAAACACAAATCTTGTGTTTTTTCTCACAGTGTTTTTTATTTGTATACCTAAATCTAAATACCTTTTTACAAGTGATTCCTAACTTGAAAACAACACAAAAAGGGCTCCTTCAAGTCGATTAAAAATGTGCATAGCAAAATAAGCTATATATACACTAATCGGCTCAAAGAAGCCCTTTCATAAATGAAACAAGACGCAACTTGCTTCTACAACTCAACCACAACACAATAAGGTGTGGGAATAAACGGAATCAATTAAACATTAAATATATATTTATATTAATCAATTCGCATCTAAATTTCAATAACTTTATGTTTTCTCAAAAAAATGAACATGTTTATTTTTGTTTCTTTTGAAAATTATGTATAATAAAATTATCCTACATGAGATATTGAGTCATATCTCATTCGTCATTTAATAAGGCCTTATTTTTTATTCTTCCTTTATTTACTATTAACTAAATCCAATTCGTGTTACAATCATAACAAACACATGTTCTTCGGAGGAGGATTTTCATGTTTAAAATGTTCAAAAAGGACCAAAAAAATGAAGAAACAGCTATTTTGGTAACTAAAGATTCATTTGATATTTTCTTATTTCCTACTAGCCATGATGAGCAATACCATTTAGTAATAGAAAACTTCCACGTAGGTTACAATCACTTTTTACTATTCGTTGATAGAAAAAATCATGCATTGCACATTTATGATGACCTTTATACTATTGTTGGCGGAACAAGTGCTATTAACCTAATTAGCGAATATCTAATTGAAAAACTGTACGAATTATTGCATTTAAAAGACTATAAAAATGCAAAAGTACTAATTTACTTCCCTGAGAATCATAAGGATTCCGGTTTAGTATCTTATGGTTACCAATCAAAAAAGGATGATTTTGATTTTGGACTTGATATCAGTGGAATAACTAAACATGAAGCATATTTAGAACTAGCTAAAAAAAATGCATAGTTCATTGAGCTGTATAAATTAATAAAAAGACAAAAGTTATATACTTTTGTCTTTTTATTTTAAAGCAATCCATTCGTAGCTTTCCCACTCTTTTGGTTTCTTATCATACTTGATACGACCAGTCGTACAGAATGATGCAATCATCCATTGTATGAGATTCATCTTTGCATATGGATCAACACAATCCTCTATTTTTTTCAATTGATAACCCGTACTATTTTTCTGCCAAATTGTATATAAACGAAAATGTGTTGTCGTAACTAGTCTAGTTTTTGTTGTAACTTGCCATTTTGCAATTTTCGTTAGATCCTCTTTGACTTTTCTATCATACTCTTGTTTTATGACTTTATAACTCTTATCTTTATTAATTAATCCATTAGAAAATGAAAAAGGCATTTGATGCACCTCATAGACGGTTCCTTCTTCATCCCCTAAAATGTTTGATTCTACTAGAAATATATTCTTTAGTTTTAACTGTTCCGTTAATTCTTTTCCGCTCCGATAAAAAGGTTTTTTCATCTTCTGAAGCAGAACAACCTGTACAATTAATCCGATAAGTAACGGATACGCTAGTATAAACACCATATGAATAAACATATTTGCAATAAGCACCCCATGCCCATCAACTTAAGAATTTTCACTACCCCCAAGTGACAAAAAACGTTATTCTTTCTAAAAAGCTAGCTA